>CALHGI010000443.1 GCA_938029995.1 uncultured cyanobacterium
CCTAACGCATCGTTTGAATTCGTAATTTATGGCCTGACCCATGAATGCCGTGGGGCCCACCGTTATGAAAATCTAGGCCCCACCCATGGGGTTTAAATCCTACTTCCACAGATGAGTACGCATTAGATGGTTCTTCTCAAATAGGGCACCTGATAAAGCATCCATGATAAGAGCAGAGAGATGCCAGAAACCACCACGCTCATTGAGGGCACACCAATAACTGGATGAAACTTTGTTAGGTAGCCTATCTTATTGATGATTTCTATGATGACTGGATGAATCAGATAAACACCCAACGTCAGCAACGTGAGCTGCTTATTGAAGTGGGCACCTAAAATAGGACTATCGCAGGATTTCAGCAAGTACATCATGCTCACTGACATGGCAATCACAGTGATGCTGGTAAATCCATAAAAGTACGAGTCAAAAAATAGCTGATTATTGCTGGCTACTACGTAATGCCCAACTGATGAAATCACGCATGATATTAGGAAGATAGCCCAGAGCATTATTCTGGGAGGCTTCCGATGATCTTGTTGAATCAAATAGCCCGTAAAGAAGAATGGGATATACAGGAGAAACCAATTTATAAATAAACTAGATGAGCCCCTAGCATATTGATTTTCAGTGATGAAATTGATGCTTGTGATTGTAAATGTTGCAATTACTAAAAGGGAGATCTCTTTTGTGCTTGAGACTGCAATAATTTTCCTAAAAAACGGAGTAAATAAATATAATCCTACGATCATATATAGAAACCACAGATGCTCGTAGGGGACTCCTCTAGACAATAGTCTGACTAAGTCTTTAAGGCTTGGTGGCTGTTGGTCTATCATGCCATGTATAAAGGTTAAACCTAAATACATGGTGGACCAAAATGCCATAGGGACTAAAATTCTTGATAGGCGTTTTGCGTAGAAATTAGATAGGCTTTCTTCCTTTTTATTACTTAGGAGGAGTGCTCCACTGATCATTACAAAACTGGGCACACACCACCGAGCTATCACATTGAAAATATTTCCAAACCACCAATACTCAGTATCAATGTCGTTATTGAGCATAAAGCTGATAGCAACATGTAAAAACACCACTGCAAAGGTAGATACGATCCTCGCATTATTGATCCAAATCATATTTGAAAAAACTAAAACTCAAGGTATTGGAGAGGGTCCTGATCCACTCTTCGAGAAGGCTGATAAGCCAACGCAATCATGCGTAAACGGTGTTGGGGGCAACACCATTACTGATTATCTATGTAACGATATGTTGTTAGGAGAAAAAGTTCGTGATATTGATGCCGCTTCATAAAATTGCTTTAAAAACTCATCATCTCATTAGATTTATGGTGCCTGATCTACATTGAACGATGTGTCGCTCAGGTATTTAGGCGCTTAGCCCTTGACTCACTGCCAGGGCCTGCCGATTGTGAGAATGTGGCTATGGGGGCGATAGCCAGGTTAATCAGCTGGGTGGAGCTTAGGGGCTTTAAGTCCTATTTTTCGTGTTTTATAGTGAGGCTAAGTTGATAAATCTCACGCTTAGAGAGTCCCGTTTCCTCCGCTAGTTGTCGGCTAGCTTTGGACGGGGAGATCCCCTGGTTAATAAGGGATTGGAGCTTGAGTCGTAGGTCGGTTTCGGATATGGGCTCAGGTGTAGCGATGTGGCCTGCGATCGCAACCGTAAACTCACCCCTCGGCTCCGTTGTTGTAAAGTGCTCAATCGCTACACCAAGGGTTCCTCGCCAAAATTCTTCATAGCGCTTGGTGAGTTCCCTAGCCACAGTTATTCGCCGATCGCTGCCTAGATGACTTTGCAAATCAGTTAGCGTTTTGATCAACCGATGGGGACTTTCGTAGATCACCATGGTGCGTGGTTCTTGGGAAAGCTGTTTCAGACGTTCGGTCCTAGTTTTCCCCTTTACTGGTAAGAACCCTTCAAAGGTAAACCTCTCGGATGGCAACGCCGAAGCAGCAACGGCACTGACCACCGCTGCTGGTCCTGGAATGGGGCTCACTACAATATCAGCCTCCGCGCAGGCGCACACCAGTTCATACCCCGGATCAGAAATTCCTGGCATGCCGGCATCACTCACTAAGGCAATGGTCTTCCCGCTCGTTAGTTTTTCAATTAGCTGGGGAATTCGAGCCTGGGCATTGTGCTCATGGTAGCTAATCTGGGGTGTCTCAATCTGAAAATGGTGCAGCAGTTTGCCCGTGTGGCGCGTATCTTCCGCCGCAATCAAGTCCGCCTCTTTGAGCATGCGAATAGCCCGAAATGTAATGTCTTCCAAATTGCCGATGGGGGTTGCCACCAGGTAAAGGATGCCGAGCGATGGGTTAGGGGGAATTGCGGAGTCAGACAAGGGTGAGTTTTGGTTGCTTAGTTTTGAGTTTAATGGGCCACCAGCCTTGGATACTATAGCCTTTGCCGCCTAAAGCTTTCGGCGATCACATATAGTCTCAACTATGGGGGCCAAGTCATACATGATTTCAGCGATTCCCCCACTACAAAACTCAAAAACTATAAACTCCCATGCGTGGACTGTTCGTCGGCCTGATGACCCTAGACTGCATTTACCAAGCGCAGCGGCCGCCCCAAGCCAATGAAAAACTAGTGGCTCAGGCGGCCATGATGGCGGCAGGGGGACCGGCCACCAATGCGGCGGTGGCCTTTGCTGCCCTGGGGGGCCAGCCAACGGTGATGGCGGCGGTGGGGCAACATCCGCTGACGACGCTACTGCGGGAGGATATGGCCCAGGTGGGGGTGACCCTGAGTGATCTCACCCCCCAGCGGCAAGCACCACCGCCCTTGTCTTCTATTGTGGTTTCTCAGTCTGGTGATCGGGCGGTCATTTCCCGTAATGCTGAAGGTTTGCAGGTCGACCCCCAGGCCCTGGGGTTGACTGATGGGGCGCTGGTGGATGGCAATTTGGCCTCCATGGATGTGGTGCTCTTAGATGGTCATCAAATGGCCTTGGGCCAGCGGATGGCTCTGGGGGCAAAATCTTTGGGGATTCCTGTGGTGGTGGATGCGG
>CALHGI010000444.1 GCA_938029995.1 uncultured cyanobacterium
ACCCCACCATGCAAACGGCGGAGATCTTGAGTGAGCACGGCATTGAAGCTACCGTGGTTAATGCTCGCTTTGTGAAGCCCCTAGATGAAGAACTGATCGTACCCCTAGCGCAAAAAATTAAGCGGGTGGTGACCTTTGAAGAGGGTTGCCTCATGGGGGGCTTTGGTTCAGCGGTGGCCGAAGCCCTGTTGGATCGCGACATTAATATCCCCATTTTCCGCTTGGGGGTACCGGATATTTTGGTGGATCATGCTACCCCCGCCCAGGCCAAAACGGCCCTCGGCCTAACCCCAGCCCAAATGGCTGACAAGATCCTCAAGCGCTTTTCCTTAGCCCAGCTGGAGCTAGCCAACGTGGGCGGTTAACCCGGCTTATCGCCCGGAGAAGATGGGCACAATGTAAGAGGGCTCTATTAAATCATCAGGTTTTTCGTAACCAACTTATACCGTCCAGAAGGTGATGCTTTTTGGGCGGTATTTTTTATTGCAAATTGCTGAATATATTCAGCAATTTGCTGCGGCAATGGCCCCTGTTATTGCCGCCATTGCCCCTGTTCTCTAAAGTTTTTTGCGATCGCACCTGGCCCCTAAACGCTGCACCCCCAGCCATATTTCCTGGCGCTTTGGCGCTCGTTGACTGCGTCTCCGCCGTGGCGTCCCAGAAAACATGGGCACCGGCAGTAGGGCCGTAGGTGTCCGTAATGCGGCACCGGGCCTGGCCCGTCTGACGGTGGGTAAGGCGGGCAAGCCAAAGCACAGATCCACAAACCATAGCCCCAGGGCCACCAGCAGCATCATCACACTGAGTAAAAAAATGCCCATTGCCCCCATTACCAGGGCATTGCTGGCAATCATGGAACGGAGGGTTAGCACCCCTAAACTCACCAACATGCCCAGCAGCGCCACCGCCGTCAGGACAAAACTGACATAGGCCGCCCGGCATCGGCGACGTACGGCCCGAGTGCTGACACTGCCCGCTCGCAACCAATGCCACCGCAGCCATGCAACTAACGTCACCGCCGTAACGATAATGACCATCAAAACATTATTAATTAATAGTGAAATGAGCTGACCTGTTTGAACAGATGACATCACAATCAGACCTCAATTGTTTAACCGACTGTTGCCGTTAGTGCCTTAGGGGGGATATGGATCGGCTGCAATACAGTGCACAGGATTTCGTCAAGCAAACGACCCCTCGCATCAGCAACGCCCGACCGTTTAACTAACGACTTGCTTATCTCTAAAGTAGTTCAATTGTACTATTATTTTCGCTCAGGAGTCCGTCATGGGCGAAAAGTCACCTGGGTGGTATTGTTGATGCGTGTTTGTCCTTGATTGACTGGAAAAATTGATGGCAAATGCTCCTGAAAGGCATTTTTCGACTCATTTAGGCATGACTAATCATGTGTTCCGGTCGTCCATGAAAGTAAAGTCACATCAAAGAAAGCTTTGGCTCTACTGTTTACTAGGCACTCTTGCCTGTGGACTGACTATCGTTTGTAAGTTAGCCATTGTGTGGAGCGTAGATTCCTATCTATATTCCCTGCCCATTGTGGGGGGAGTGCTGGCTAGCTTGGAAGTGGCTGAGATCTCTAGCCCAATTTTATTGGCATTGTTGGGGCTGATGCTGGGGGCGCTCACCTACTACCTCCCCTCCAGTATTAACCTCGGTGTCCGGCTGCTTCTGCTGGGTTTGGCCCTACCTTTGGTGCTATTCCTAGGCCACAAGGTCCGCCATCGCCTTTGGGTGCAGCAGGTCGCCACCCAAGAAAGTTTATCCATCAGTCAATCTCAGCAAGTAACGGATACGTTTTTGCGACGGGAAACCGCTAAAACTGGGACTATGGGGTTTTATTGGTATACAGCGGATAGGGCTGTGCCTCCCCTGCGGTTGAGTAATCTGGAAACCACCACCGATATTGACTCACTTCAAGATCAGCTCAGCGCGTTGGGGAGTCGTCAGACCGGTTTGCTGGGCCTCGCCTTTAGTCTATATAACTGGCTCTTTGCCAATGCTGGTTGGGGTATTCGCACTGCCTATGCCCTGCTGTCTGGATTTATGGGGCTGTCATATTTCTTTAAAGGACAGGTTTGGGCCGATCGTCAGCGCCGTCGATAGCCCAAGGTGCGTTAGTCCAAGGGGCGTCCATGGTCGCTAATACCGCAGCGCTAGTGTTGGCCGGGGGGCACAGTCGTCGCATGGGGCAGGACAAGGCCCTTTTGCCATGGCCAACCGGGGGGGCTACGCCACATAAACCCGCACCCACCCTGTTGCAGCGGGTTTGTACGGTGGCCCAGGCCTGTAGCGCCGTGACCTATGTCCTCACCCCCTGGCCGGAGCGCTATGGCCATTTACTCCCAGATTCCGTCGTCTTATTGTCAGAATCCCCCACGGGAGAGGGCCCCCTTGGGGCCTTGGCCCAGGGGTGGTCCAGGGTGATAGAGGATGCCCAGGTTCGTCATCTGCCAGTGCCCGATTGGTTGATGGTCTTGGCGTGCGATATGCCAGCCCTGGATATTGCGACCTTGCAAAAGTGGCGGCAGGACTTAGAAGGGCATACTGCCTCTAGTCAACCACGACGGGCCATGGCCTGCCTACCCAGGCATCAAGATCGGTGGGAACCCCTGTGCGGGTTCTACCACCGTCGCTGTATGCCGAGTCTAGAAAATGCTTTAGCCAATAATGTTCGCTCATTTCAGCGGTGGCTAACCGCTGAACAGGACCAGGTAATACCGCTATCCGTGGAAGATTCTCATATATTACAAAACTGCAACACTCCTGGACAATGGCAGCAGTTTTTAGATTCGTCAGGTGATAGAAACCCATATACAGCTTGACAAGCGCCGCTCTTTTTCAATGTTAAGCTGTGTGATCTTTTCCCTAACTAAATCCGGCATTGAGACCATAAACCCTTATATTTAAGATTAACGTTTGTTAAATTTCCTCATATTCTGGAGATTCTCAAGTGGCGATTCCTCTGCTGAACTACTCACCAGTTACCCAAAATTCTCGGGTTCAGGGCTATGAAATTCCTGGGGATGATCAGCCTAAGATTTATTCAACTCAGAATATTCTGTCTTCGACTGATATCGATGATCTGATCGAGGCGGCCTATCGTCAGATCTTTTTCCATGCATTTAAGTCTGACCGTGAGCCATTTCTAGAGTCCCAACTGCGCAGCAATCAAATTACTGTGCGTGACTTTGTTCGTGGTTTGCTATTGTCCGATACTTACCGTCGTGCCTTTTATGGTATGAACAGCAACTACCGCTACGTAGAACAGACAGTTCAGCGTGCGCTTGGTCGCGATGTCTTTAATAAAGGCGAAACCTTGGCTTGGTCCATTATTGTGGCCAGTAAAGGTAATGAAGGCTTTATCGATGCGGTTCTTAACAGCGACGAGTATCTAGATAACTTTGGCGACGATATTTTGCCTTACCAGCGCCGTCGCGTGCTACCTAGCCGTAGTGAAGGTGAACTGCCGTTCAATATCAAGTCACCTCGTTATGACGAGTACTATCGCTCTGTGTTGGGCTTTCCCAAGCCCGTGGTCCAGAGAACTGCCAACAGCTTTGTTCCCCAAGAGCAAAAGCCCAAGGCCGGTAGTCCTGCCCTGTTTATGGACATGGTGCGTGGCTTGAGTAATAGCCAGCCAATGCCCTCTCAACGGGTGTCGGCCATAGGCGTCAACTTTATGTCTGGCGTTCCCTATCGCAAAGTTGATTTTCCCATCAACGACCCGGTAGCCGCCGCTGCTGTTGAGAAGACTAAGCAAGGCGCTTAGTTCGCTACTAAGCCAAGCGCTTAGTTGTAGCCAATAGTTCAAATTTCAAAAAGCAGTGCTTACCCAAGCGCTGCTTTTTGTTCGGGTGTGCAACTGGGCCTAGTGGTCTGTCAAACCTAAGATTTAGGATGAGGCGAGTGAAAAGTAAAGAGTTAACAGTGAGGTCGAGTCACGCCTTACCCTTTACTCTTCATCAACACCCAACCCTAATTTTTAGCTTTGACGCTGCACTAGGCTCAAGGCAACAATCGCCTTAGCGTTGGCGCAATCGGTGTAGGAGGGTTTCAAAGTTGGGCGG
>CALHGI010000445.1 GCA_938029995.1 uncultured cyanobacterium
AACTGGTTCACTACAGCTGACCGCCCTTACATTGGCCTCCAAATTTTCAACAATCTGTTGGCCTAAAGCCGTTACCTGGAGATAGGCTAACGCCGGTTGAATGTAACGATAAACCTGTGTTCGATAAAATTCAGGAAAACCCAACTTGAGATCCTCAGGAGAACCATAGCCCAGCTTTTGGTTCATTCCCAGTTCCTCAAATTCATAGAAAAGCGCCACTGTTTTTTGCAAATAACAGGGGTCGCTGAGCTGCCCAATTAGATCCGCTGCACGGGCCAACCCAGGATAGTGATCCGTGACCCCATAGGCAGGCTCATCCGGCACCGGAAACTGAGTAAACGCAATATTGCGCTGAATGGCCTCTAAATCTAAAACCTCGTACTGACTGAAATTTTCCTGTACAAACAACTTGCTGCGCTCCACATGGTAAGGCGTCAAGCTGGCATCCGTTGCCCCTGGTGCTAGGGTCACCCAAGCCTTCTCCTGGAGCTGGCCCGTGGCTGGCTGAAACTGGCCCTGCACATAGCGACGCTGGGCTACATCATCCTGGCGACAGACGCCCCCCACATAGCCCACGTCGTGACACAGCAATGACACCATAAAATTTAGCCAGTCATCACAGGTGACATTACCCTGCTGCTGCTGCTTACCATGCAAGATTTCCTGGCCTACCAAACAGACAAGAATAGTATGCTCAACATTGTGATACAAGGCTGTACTGGCGCTTAGCTTATCCAATACCTGGGCTGCAAAAGCACTTAACAAAACGCCATGATCTGGCTGAAACGATTGGTTGGAATGGGTCGTCAGGTAACCCAGTGGTTTACCCAGCATTTGAATATACTTCTCGTGCAGCTGATTTACACAAGATTGCTTCATTGATGTTGCGGGAAATATCACAGTAGGGGCTTTGTGTAAAAATAGACGATCGATAAAGCGGGCGGGGCAAGGGGAAGAAACGAGGCGAACAAAGAAAAAATAATTTTCATTGTAAGTCCCTGAGCTGTGTTGAAATGTGATCACAGCCTTAGATAGCTGATAACAAAAGGTAATGAGTTATGGCTAAACTACCCTTTTGGCTCCTAAAACTCCTCTCCTTTGCCCCATGGATGCATCCCCTGTTTAGGATTATTTCTTTTTCTTATGGACAATGATGATTTCGGCATCAGTGTCGATGATATCGATCACTTTTTCGACCGATAATTTAGTCGATTTGGGCTGGGTGGGTGTGGCTTTGGCCCCCTTAGACAGCATCAACAGTAGGACGAAGGGAAATGTTACGAAAAAAATCGGTGGCATTGTTTTTTCTCCTTGGGGATATGAGATAAAACTGATGTTGTTTGATCAAACCGTTGTCATTATTGAGCACGATATTCCCCCATTGGCGAATGCTAGGAACGCTTAATGTCGTTGCTGATTTAGGGGATGCATCGATCCGTGATGATGCAATCCAGATTTCTCAAGTGAAACCCTCCTGGGGACCTGCAACGCCCGTTTTGTTGCCGTTGCTGATTAGAGGATGAATCGATCTGTAAACCTGGCTAATAGCCGGATTGAGACTAGTAAAATCATCCCGAGGATCAGCAACGCCTTTTGTTTATTCGGCGTTGTCGATCTGAAGTATGAATTCATCACCTAGAACGGCAACATTAAGTGACCTGCGTTGACCTTAGTATGCTTGACGGAAACGGGTAACGGAACCATAAAAGCTCACATTTTTGGCCGTTTTAAGCCTAATTATCGGGAGCTGTGGGCCGTATTCTTCATGGCAGCCTCACATAACCTCCACAAAAACCAGAAAACCTCGATCTTTGCTTTGCCATAAAGTCAAGGGCAAGGTTAACGTAGATTTGTGCATCGATCCTCTGATTTAAATCCGCTTTATGTCCCATATCCCCCATGCCCAGTTGCGATTTTGCCATGGATGCTGCTACCGCCCTGGAGTTTGTTGATCGATTAGTTTATGCCAAAACTAAGAAACGACTTAATGATCTAGAACGCCAAGTTTTCATAGGTTCTTGGCAGGGTAAGACCTATGAGGACATCTATCCTGTTAAGCCTGAATATATTGAAAAATCCGTTGCCTATCGCCTATGGCAAAAACTGTCGGAGGCTTTGGGGGAAAAGATTACTAAAAAACGTTTGAAGGGAGCTGTCGAACGGGCAACTAAGCAGCAAAAACAAATTGCTGTTGTTTATCGGGGTCAGAAGCTAGATGTGCAGTTGGCAAAGACCCTTAATCAGGGACTGCAATCGGTTGGATATGCCACGTTCTTAACAAACCTAGATGCTGTTTCCACCGCTGACTTTGAAGATAACCTGGTCCACTGCAATTATTTTATCCTGGTTCTTTCAGCTCAAATGGCCATTAGTGAAATGCTAATTGAGCTTTTGCAGCGGGTGCGGGATCGACAGACCGGTCCACAGAACCGTGAGCCATGGCTTTTGGTGCTCCATGTGTGTGAAGAGTCCCCGTTTGCTTTAAATCATGCTATTCATAGGTACTTGGAGCAGGCGTGGCAGTATACCTGGAAAAAGCCCGAGGATGGGGACCCTCTGATCCAGAAGATTTTGAGTAGTATTCAAACCGGACATGCTCCTGGGGAGATGTTCGATGGATGTCATACGATAGGAAAATATAATAAAAATTCTGAACTTTCCCATTCCCTATCGCAACA
>CALHGI010000446.1 GCA_938029995.1 uncultured cyanobacterium
ACATGGGTTAGCCATTGCTGACTAGCAATATCATTGGACCGCTAGTAGTGCAAAAGACTGCAATCCTCCGATTGATGCCGCTGGATTCCCCCTAGGATTAACATGATTGTTTCTTTGCTGAAGATACCTTGGGCCGTTCCGTTCTCCATGGCAAACGTCGTAGTGCAATGGGACGGCCCTGGGCCTCCCATTGGTTGAAATTAACGGTTGCAGGGGATATGAATGGCCCTGGCTAGGATGACTATCGTCATCGTATGACGCGGTCAAAGCTTTGTCCAAGTCATTTTTAGAATTAAACTAATAACCTAAAGTTATTAGTAATGTTAATCCCGTGGATTTCCGACAGCTTCAGTATTTCATTGCGGTGGCCGAAGATCTGCACTTTGGCCAAGCGGCGGAGCGCTTGCAGATTACTCAGCCAGCCCTGAGTAAGCAAATTGCAGGGTTAGAAAAAATGCTCGGGGTGCAGTTACTCTTTCGTACAAAGCGTACAGTGGCGCTAACCCCAGCTGGGCAGACGTTTTTGCAGCAGGCCCGCCAGTTGCTAACTCAAAAAGAAGCGGCTATCCAACTGACAAGACGTACCGGATGTGGTGAAATTGGCCACTTGTCCATTGGCTTCACGCCAAGAGCTATAAACACAGTGCTTCCTCCCCTGTTGCGCGACTTCTGGCAACACTATCCCAAGGTAGATATTAACCTGATAGAACTTTCTACAGACGTACAGGTAAAGGCGCTCAATCAAAACACCATTGACCTAGGCTTTTTACATCCTCCCATTGACCAACGCAGACTTCAGTTGTATCCGATTTTTGAAGAGAGTATTGTCGCAGTGCTCCCCCCCGATCATGCCCTGGCAAGCTACGATACTATTCCCTTAAAAGCGCTGGCCCATGTGCCGTTGATTATCCCTCCGCCTCAAGTCGGGTCAATTCTTTACGGTCGCTTTCTGCAAATTTGTCAGAAAGCGGGGTTTCAACCCCAAATTGTCAAAGAATCTTTTTCATTAGACGTACGCCTCTGCTTTGTGTCGGCCGGTCTGGGCATCACCTTTATTCCAGAGCATTTTCAATTTCGCGTTGGTAACCACTTGGTGTGTCGACCCTTAGACGATTTACCGCTTTACCTTAAATTTGGAGCGGCTTGGCGGAAAGAGTCTATAAATCCTGCTCTGCGCAATTTATTGAAAATTATGTTTGCTCAAATACCGATGCATACTCCCCTTGAGCTGGACTGATGAGTAAGATAGGGGCCCATGCAACCAGGATCGGAGACTATCTGGTTTGGGGGGAGGTTTGAAGACCGCTTCTAGGTCATTTGTAGCATCCTGATTAGCCTTGGGTTTATACGTAGAGTTACGGTAAACGTACGGAGATCCGTTTAGCCGCTAGGCTATTAGAAGCCTTTGCAACCGGGCATTTTGTATGCTGCTACCGGGCCATAACTCCAATCAGATCTTTTTCCCATGACGCTGCCGGGCTATCAATTCCAATCAAGCCTTTATCGGAGCGAACGTTCGATTGTGGAACGTGGCCTGTTGAACGGGCGGCGTGTCATCGTCAAGCGCCTCAATCGTCAGTATCCATTGCCTTTAGACCTGGCTGATTACCAGCAAGAATACGATATTCTTCAGCATATTGAGAGTGACTGGGTGATTAAGGGCTATGGCCTGGAGGCTCGGAAGCATTCGCTGATTCTGGTGTTAGAGGATATGGGTGATCAGTCCCTGCACCATCTATATCGGAAACAGGCACTGCCATTGGAGCAGTTTTTGGAAATTGCGATCGCAATCACCCAAGGCCTTGGCCACATCCATGGGGCCGATGTGATCCACAAAGACATCAACCCCGCCAATATTGTTTTCAACCCTGACACCCGGCGATTGTGCCTCATCGACTTTGGTTTCTCCAGCCGCATCCAACAGGAGACCGCCCCCCTGCAACCGGCCAACACCCTAGAAGGAACCCTCGCCTATTTGTCTCCCGAACAAACGGGGCGAGTCAACCGCCTGATCGACTATCGCGCCGACATCTATTCCCTGGGAGCGACCTTTTACGAGCTGCTCACCGGCCGTCTTCCCTTTGCCACCACCGACCCCATGGCCCTGGTCCATAGCCACCTGGCCAAGATGCCCCCTAGCCTGACTGAATTGCGGCCCGATGTGCCCGACTTTTTGGCCGCCATGGTAACCAAAATGATGGCCAAGGGGGCCGAAGACCGCTACCAAAGTGCATGGGGAATCCAAGCAGATCTAGAGCGGCTCCAACTATCTAGCCAGATAGCCGGTCCCATTGCCCAAGACGACTATCCCTTTCAGTTTCGTCTGCCCCAAACACTTTACGGACGTGAGCCCGAGTTAAGCCAGCTCCTTGCTAGCTTTGAGGCAAGTTGTCGCCCTGGCGGGACGAGACTAGTGTTGGTCACGGGCTACTCAGGCATTGGCAAATCATCCCTAGTGAGAGAACTTTATCGCCCCATTGTCGAAGCCCAGGGCTATTTTGCCACCGGTAAGTTTGACCAGCTGCAGCGGGTGGTGCCCTATGCGGCCCTGATTAAGGCCTTTAGTGGCCTACTGCGCCAGCTATTGGGGGAGAGTGCTACCCAGTTAGACCGGTTACGGTCTGATTTACTCACCGCCGTGGGTAACAATGGCCAGGTGCTGATCGACGTGATTCCTGACTTGGCCCTGGTCATCGGTGCCCAGCCCGCCGTCCCAACCCTGGCTCCAGCGGAGGCCCAAAACCGGTTTAGTAATATTTTCCAGCGGTTTGTCAGGGTCTTTGCCCGGGGGGACCACCCCCTGGTGTTGTTCTTAGACGACCTCCAATGGGCTGATACGGCCAGTTTAAAACTGTTGCAGCCATTGCTCGGTGACCCCCGCACCGAGGCACTGTTGGTGATTGGGGCCTATCGCAGCAATGAGGTGAGTGACACCCATCCCCTCCTGCGCACCCTGGCAACCCTACGGCAAGAAAATGTCTCCCCGACGACCCTCAATCTCTCCCCGTTAGGCCTTACCCATATCCAACAACTGTTAGCCGATACCTTATTTAGGGATGTGCCCGCCGTAGAACCCCTGGCCCAGCTTGTCTTAAAAAAGACCGGTGGCAATCCGTTTTTTGTCAATGAGTTTCTCAAAACCCTCGAAGCGGAAAAGCTGATTCGGTTTGACCTATCCCAGCGCCAGTGGCAGTGGGACCTAGCCCAAATTCAAGCCCAGGACATTACCGACAATGTTGTTGTGCTAATGACCAACAAATTTAAAAAGATGTCGGCAGCGGTCCAGCAGCTTCTATGCACGGCCGCCTGTATTGGGGCTAGCTTTGATGTGGAGATTTTGAGCCTA
>CALHGI010000447.1 GCA_938029995.1 uncultured cyanobacterium
CGGCCATAGTTGAGAACTTATCCAGAAGGAATGTGAGAGATTTACTGAGCTTGCTTCTTCTTCAATGCACCCCCTACAGAGACGGCACCAATGGCCAGAATGGCCAGAGCAGACATGGGCTCGGGTACATCCTGACGGTTGTCATCAGGAGTCACGTCTGAGGCCAGACCAAAGTTAGCAGCATCCAGGAAGTTACCAACCGACTGGCTGCCAGACCCTGTGGAAACGGCTGAGTAAGCAAATCGGATGTTGTTACCTAGGGTTGTGATAATTTCTTCGTTCTCACTAGTATTCGTTTCCCACTGTGCGGTGGTTGCGGAATAGTCCTTGGTGAACAGTACAGTGTCATCTTGAGTGCCGAACAGGTTATCTAAACCCAGGTCAGTAATGGCCAGGTTCATGACGTCCGTACCTTTCCGTGCGCGGTGCATAAAGGTGAAACCAACCTGCTGACCAGCCTCGATATCGGATACTTCCTGGAATAGGGTGCCAGCCTTGCGGGCATTAATTTCAGCAAAGTAGTCGCCGTCGCCAGCATCTACACCAAGGAAACCATCACCCCAGATCTCGATCTTAGAATCGCTTGTTTGCCAACCGGAAACTTGAGATTCATTCAAAAATCGATACTTATTGAGTCCTGGGTAAGCCCCACTGGCATCTTCAAAGTTGTAGTTGGTCAGTCCTGCAGCCTGGGCAGTACCACTCAATCCTACGGTAGCAACAACAGCAGCGGCAGCGGCAACAAAAACGTTCTTCATAACAATCTCTCTGGTTCGGATAGGTTCAACAAACTGGAAGGCTGACGGCAACACTTTCGACTAAATGTTTCTTTTTGTTGCGACGTTTTTAGTATCAGGTATCCAAACGGAGAAACATAACGGTGACATCCCGCAAATGCATGGCGGTGAGAGGCCGGTAAATTCCCCCAAAGAACAAGCAAAAAGGATACTTGAGGTCTCTAAACCGGGCTAACTATTCGCACAACTACGGTGGGCATTCGGAAATGAGCCCCTGATGAGAAGAGGGTGCCATCGTACAATTGCCAACCTAATACGGTTGGCTTAGGTGGTTGCACAGAGGAGTGCTGCCGTTAAGAACGGTAAACTATCTAACTTCATTAGGACTATAAGCGTTCCTGTGAACTGGCTATTCCTGCCGTCAAGACGGGCGACTGAGCAATCTGCCACGACAGGTTTAACGATCCACCTAGTGCCCCTGCTGTAGCTTCACCATAAAAAATCCATCCATATCCTGTTGATGGGGCCACACGGTTGCCCAGCCCCGCTCAGTAACAAAAGGGGCAATGGGGGAATCTGCCGCTGGAGGTTGAATCTGCCAGTTGGGGTGATCGGTTAGAAAAGCTTCGATTAGGTTCTGGTTTTCGTCGGGATGCAGGGTGCAGGTGGAATAGACCATGACGCCCCCTGGCTTAACCCAATCCACAGCGGCATCCAGCAATTCCCGTTGAAGAGTGGTCAGCCCCACAATGGAGTCTGGGTTTTGCCGCCACCGGGCATCGGCGTGGCGATGTAGGGTACCCAGGCCAGAGCAGGGGACGTCGAGCAGGACGCGGTCGGCAATGCCTTTAAATTCGGGGTGTTCGCGACTATCCCCCATGACGGTTTCGATGCTGGTGAGCTGGAGACGTTTGGCGTTTTGACGAATTTTATTGAGCCGGGAGGACGTGCGATCGCATCCCAACACCCGCCCCTGATCCCCCATGATTTCCGCCAGATGGGCGGCCTTACCACCGGGAGCTGCACAGGCATCAATAATGGTTTCCCCCGGCTGCGGATCCACCAGGTAACTAACCAGCTGTGCACTGCTGTCCTGCACCATCCACCAACCATCGTCATACCCCGGCAGCTGCCGCACATTCCCCGTCGGCCCCACAATTCTTAAACCATCAGGAATACCGGCTGGGACCATGGTCTTCAGCCCCCGATCATTCAGGGCCGTCATCACCTCATCCACGGTGGTCCGCAGCCGATTAATCCGTAGATCCGTTTTAGGCACCTGGTTAAACCAACCGCAGAGGCTAGCCACATTCTCCGCCGGAAGCAGCTGTTGCCACGCGTCAATAATCCAGTCGGGATAGCTATGCAAGATACCCAACGCCTGGGTTTCATTGGCGGGCAGCTGCAGCGGATCACCACCGCTATCTTGCAACCGAATATACTGCCTCAGCATGCCATTGACCACACCGCTCAGCTTACCCAAACGCTGATGTTTCGCCAGTTGGACCGTTGTATCAACAACAGCATGATTGGGCACATGGTCAAGGTAGCGCAGCTGATAGAACCCCAGGTGCAAAATGCGCCGTAGGTCAGCGGGCTGTTCGTTAGCACTGCGTTTCCCCAGCTGGCCAATCAGAGCATCCAATGTGCGCTGACGCCGAACGGTGCCATAAATCAGCTCCGTTGCCAAACGTCGGTCGGCGGGCTCTAACGCAAAGTTGCCGATGTTACGCTCTAGGGCAACATCGGCAAAGGCTCCTTTATCCACATCGCGGAGAACTACGAAGGCTAGATACCGGGACGACAGGGCACTATTCGGCTTAGACGTTGGGGGTGTAGGCACGGATTAGGGGGTAAAGAGGCAATGGACACGAGTGATGAAAACCTTTGTGCTCCGTCATCGCAGGGAATGGGCACATTTCCAAATACAGCAAAGGAGCATGGCATCACCCATGCTCCTCGCCTTTAAAGCAGCCTGTCAAATCTAGACTGACTTCTGACCCTTTTTGGAATCCTTCTTTTTATCTTTCTTCTTGTCTTTTTTGGGGTCCTTTCTCTGATCTTTCTTTTGGCCCTGACGTTTGCGCACAGGCGTTCGACTATCTAACGCTTCTTGGGTGCGCTTGCGCTTATCCCGCCACTCAACGACCGTTAAATAGATAACGCCCCCGGTTACGAGCAGCAGAAGCAGCGCAGCCAACGTGGCTAAAACGCCATAGGCTTGGGCTTCTAATTCACCTGTCATAGAACTATAACCAGTATTCTAAAAACCGTTTCGGCCCCAGATCACCATGGTGATGGAAAAGCTAAAGAAAGAGAGTAGTGCAACCCAGCCCAAGGTCAAAATATCCATATCGCTTGCTCGCGTTATTTACTGCGTTATTGATTAAAATGCCGTTCGATCGGCTCCCTACTATCATACGGTAGATCAATGCCCGATTTTTGGGCGATGGCAAAATTGACGTAAAGCCCATGGTTATAGACCAAGAACGCATTGAATCTGTCAAAGCAGGCACTATCGCTGCGGCCGTAGGCACTGCCATCAGCCTCATATTCGTCGCGCTAGATAGCGTCCTCGCAGGGGATAGTTTTTTGGTCCAAGCAGTTCTGATGCGGGCGATTCAACGTTTGGCGATCGCGGCTGTGTGCTGTTTTTTATTTGGGGTCACCTACCGATATATCATTCGCCAGGACCCTAACCCCCACCTCAGAAGCGGTGCGGTGGGAGCGTTTGCCCTCACCCGCAGCCTCAGCCAGCTAGAAGGGCTTGACCTCTCAGCATTAGGCTTGGCCGAGGCTTGGCCCTTGGGCCTGCCCATTGCAGAAAGTTTTGGCCTATTTCTGACGGTGCGGTTAGTCCTAGACCTAGGCCTCAAGCAACGGTGGTTGCAGCCGTTTAGCACCACGCCTGGGCAACGGCATCAGGCAGAAAGACCCTAGGCATGGGGAAACCAGTGGCACCTTACGGCATCTTGCCTGCCAAGAAGGTTCCAGTGGGGTTATCCGTA
>CALHGI010000448.1 GCA_938029995.1 uncultured cyanobacterium
TGCCTCTAAGATCAGCACCTTTAAGATAGCCTCCTTTAAGATTGGCAGCCCTTAAATCTATGTTTTTGGTAATTTTTCTGCTGACATTTTGATCAATAAAATTGGCTACGATAGTCGCAATTTTGTTCATTCAACAATTCAACAGATTAGCCAGCCCTTAGTTTTACCTCGTTACTTTAACTGAGTCAGGATAATTTCGTTGTGAAAAAGACAACCACTCTATACGGGAAGATTATCAACCGTTTGTCTACCCTCCTCAATTCGACAGTCCTGAATTTTATTCAGTGCGTCTTCAGAGAAGAGTCAAAAGTGGAAAGGCTTGCTCTCATCTCTTCCCGTCTATATTCCACCTAACGTTTAGCCGTATACCCTAATTTAACCTCCGTAGTTCCAGCCGGTGGTGGATAGCAGCAATGCATCGCCTTCACGGTGAATGCCTGAGCCAATGACCTCGCCGACAAAGACGGTGTGATCGCCATGTTCTACAGTGCTAATGACGTTGCATTCCACATAGCCCAAGGTGTCTTTGATGATGGGGCAGCCGGTTTCAGGACCAGGGTAAAACTCAATGTCTTCAAATTTGTTACCGACACGGCGTAGGGGTTTAAAAAAGTTTTGGGCCAGGTCTTTTTGGCCATCTTCTAGCACGCTGAGGGCAAAGACGCCGCTGGCTTTAATCATGGCGTGGGAGGTGGAGTCAGCTTTGACACAGTTGACCACCAGTGGTGGAGCAAAGGATGCCTGCATGACCCAGCTGGCAGTAAATCCATTCACCTCTTCGCCATCTTTGACGCCACAGATATAGAGCGCATGGGGAATTTTGCGCAGCATCGTCTTTTTGGCCTGTTCGTCGAGCATGGAAACTAGCCTCTACGTTGGTTACAACGATTTAGTTTAAACGAATTGAAGCACTGACCAACAGATTATTCAGTGCAGGTTGATGTCTGCTTGCTGGAAATATTCACAAATGCTGGAGCAGGAGGGGCTATTGGGCGCAAAGCAATCCTGCGGAGCAACTTTGCCAACGCGCAAGCGCTAACTTGTGAATTCACAATCAAAAAAGCCCCCACCGGATCGGCAGAGGCTTGGGGGATGGGGTAGAAACGTCGAAGGAGAAAGGGGTGCCCCCTAAACGGAATGAAGCTTCACTAATGTGCGGAGTCGCGGCACCCAAACTTGGTTAGCTGTGCGCTCGCCCCATCAGCGAACGACGGTCTTAGAGCCGGTATCCAGGGCATCGAGGCGAGCTGACTGCATATTGTCGACAGCTTTAGTGCGCGCATCTAGGGACGCTATCTGACCAATCACTGAGGAATGCTGAAGAGGTTTCTAAAACTAGCTGAAAGCAGCGGGTGATGGGCGTCACAAAAACGCCCAGACCCTTGAGTCCAGGCGTGATCAGTTTAGTGAGTCATTTAGAAGACAACAGACTTCGTAAAGGGAATGAAGTCATAGCTTGGGGCCCATAGTTCAGGTCATAGGCAATCGCTGAAAGTGTTAGGAACCTGTGACTATGGGGCAGTCACCAGCGGCATGAAGACATGGGGCTGGCTATGGAAAGACGGCAGTCGAGCAGTCTGCCAACTTTCTAAAAAGTCTTCTGTTTAAGCTGCACAACCAAACAAACTATCCAAATAAAGACTATTCACATGGGGCTGATTCACACCATTTTGCATGAGGAAGAGAGAAAGGGCCGCCTGCATGACGCGCTCCTGACTCCAGAGTTCATGGGTATTTAAATAGTCCTGCATAGATAGGTGTAGAGCTTCAGGAATTTCTACCATCAGGCTGACAGCGCCTGTATTTACGGTGGTTGTATTTACAGTGGCCGTCGTTGCAGTAGTTGCAGGAACTGTAGTCATCAATAACGCCTCTCTAATTCAAAACGCAACAAACTAGGGCCTAGCGCAAACCCCTTGCCCCATAGCTGCTACAAACGTGTTAACAGCATCGGCACCCAGGGCAAGCAGGAGACTTTTACTAGGTCACCTGATTCAGTGGAGCTTCATTGTGCAGGAGACAATCGAACTTGGCAATACCTGCCATTCTTTAGAATTTTCTAATTCAAAATTTGGGTTAACGGGACCAAGAGGGTTAAGGCACTATTTTTGTTGCATTGCGTTACAAAGCCAACTTGATCCCTGGGGGAGCACGTTTTCCACAGAAGCTGTGCATGGACATAGCGGCGGTAAAAGCCTGGGGAAAACCCTGGGGAAGCTGGGGAAAACCCCAGGAAAACCCTGGGGAAAACTCTGCCTATTATTAAGAAAAAAAACTGGTGAATTTACTGAAATTGGTTGGGGTTCATAAGAAGTTTTTTAACAGTCAAAACTATGACTGGAGAGGGTTTGGTCCCTGATGCTATGCAATATTTGCATAGCATCAGGGACGGGATGATCCTAGCCAGCCCTAGCCTGATGAGGGTAAATAATCTGACGTGGCCATATGGTTCACCCAATGCCCGCTGATTTTTCTGCATGTATGGCTTGAACGATGGGGCCAAGGCCAGACCTTCAACGTACGTGCTAATTACCGAACCACTTGGCCCATGTAGTTACTCCAGAGCTGGGCAGCTTGGGAACTACTGCCGTAGGTGGGGTCGTTATTATCATTTCCCAGCCAGATACCCGTAACCAGATCCGCGCTGGGGACAAAGCCAATAAACCACAGGTCTACACCGTCGTTGGTGGTGCCGGTTTTCCCCGCTTCCCCTAGGCCCAAATAGGCACTGCGACCGGTGCCGTCGTTGACGGTGCCTTGCATCAGGGTGGTCATGGTGCGGGCGGTATTGGGGGTGAGAACGTCTTGGTTGACGTCGGGGCTGTTGGTGGCGAAGTCAAAGATGACTCGGCAGGTGCTGCGATCGCGACTATCTTCACAGTCGCTACTGTCCAAGACCCGCTGAATGCCATGGGGTCGGTTCCAGATGCCAGCGTTTGCGATCGCACCCACCGCCCCCGTCATTTCCAAAGGGGTCACCCCACTTTGACCCAGGACCATCCCCGGCACCGGATCTAACTTTGACTCAATGCCCATGGTGCGGGCCAACGTCGCAATATTATCTAAGCCCGCATCGCGAGCCACCCGCAGCGCAACCACATTTTCCGACCGAGCAAAGCCCCCATACATATCGAGGGAGCCCCCACCAGAGCGACAGCCCTGGTAAAACTGACCGCCCCAGTTAAAATCGCTGCAACCAAAGGTAGCACCGGGGGAAATCCCCTGCTCTAGGGCACTGGCATAGGCAAAAATTTTGAATGTGGAACCGGGCTGACGAATCGCCTGGGAGGCACGATTAAACTGGCTTTGGCCATAGTCTGCCCCCCCCACCAGGGCCTGGATTTCCCCCGTGGAGGCTTGCAGGGTGACCAACGCCCCCTGGGAAAATCCGTAGCGGTCCCCCAAGTTGGCAATGCCTGAACGCATGGAGGTTTCCGCCTGGGTTTGAACCGCTAAATCCAGACTGGTTTCCACATAGAAGTTGCCCTCACGGGCCAAGCCAAGCCCCAGCAACTGATCTAGCTCGTCAAACACATAGCTATAAAAGTAGGGAGCCCGAATGCTCTGGAGCTGGCGACGCGCCTTGGGACTAATCTCAATCCGGGAGCGTCTAGCCCGTCGGCCATCTTCCTGGTTGATCATGCCCAGCACCACCATGCGCTCAATCACCCGGTTACGATAATCCAGGGCGTCATCGTAGCTTTGCACTGGGTTAAAGGCATTGGGGGCGGGCAAAATCCCCACCAAAGTAGCCGCCTCTTGAATGTTTAAATCCTTGGCGGACTTATCAAAATAGAACTGGGAAGCATCTTCAAACCCATAGAGGTTGTTGCCTAGATAGACCCGGTTGAGATACAGCAACATGAGTCGATTCTTGCTGTAAAACGTTTCCAGCTTGAGGGCGACAATCATCTCACGGATTTTGCGCATGGCACTGTCGTCACGGCCCACATACTCCGGATAGATATTGCGGGCCATTTGCTGGGTGAGGGTGCTAGCCCCTTCCCGAATGGAGCCACTGCTGAGGTTAGTTTTCGCAGCGCGGGCAATGCCCCAGGGGTCCACCCCCAGGTGCCAGTAGTAGCGAGAATCTTCCGAGGCCACCACCGCCTGGGGCAGGTAGGTGGAATAGTCCCGCAGTCGAGACTTTTCGATGTGGGCCTGGTTATTGATCGGGTTGAGCAGCACCCGATCGCCATTTTCATTGCCATAGACCGACACGGGCCCCTGCACCGACTCGGGAATGGGGCGAATCGGAATTTTGGGCCATTCTAGGGCCACCACCCAAAAGGCCGCCAGGGCAATGGTGCCCGTCATGCCGTAGAGACCGTAGCGAATGGTCTTGAGGTACCACGGGGCAGGGTTTTGAAACCGTAGGGTGACGGCATCACTGAGTTCCTTAGGGCCTAGGCTCAGGACGTCACCGTCTTGCAATTTGAAGGTTTTTAACCGCTTTTTACCGCAGTAGGTGCCGTTGGTGGATTGCTTATCTTTGAGGACAAAGGGGTTGCCCGGCTGGTTGCGATCGCGGGTCAACGTCAAGTGGGTTTGACTCACCAATGGGCTGCGCACCACAATGTCACAGCTCTTAGAACTCCGCCCCAGCACATAGTGATCGCCCACCAGGTCATAGACCTGCCGCTGGGCGTCATACTCCACGACCAGCCTGGGCACCCTGGCCCCTGGCTTCAACGCTAACTTATTAAAATCTACCCGAGCGACATTTTGAATCACTTGGGTCATAGTCCCCAAGATGGTTCGAGGGGGCGTCGTCGATGAATTTCGGCGGGGCGGCTGAGTCATCCTGAGACGTAAAACAATTTAAAAATAAAGGCAAAAGATGCGGGTGATAACATTCCCCCTAGCAATTAGCCCCTGATCTACCTAATCTACTTACCGCAGACTACAGCCAACACAATCAGGATTGCGGACATCCTAATCTAAAACCAACTAAGAATAATTTGAATCAAATTATTTATTCCAATCCTAAACAATGACCTTCCCTATGGTCCTTAAGATTGGCGCTCCTCCCGTTTTGCCGTCAGCAAAATGGCAATCAACAAACAGACAATACCCACGTTTATCCAGATATCTGCCAGGTTAAACACCGGAAACCGAGTAATGGGAAACGCCTGGATAAAGTCCACTACTTCCCCAGCCTTAACCCGATCAACGCCATTACCCAAGGCCCCCGCCAAAATAAAACCCCAGCCCCCGCGCTCCCAGCGGTCCTCAATCCGGACCAACAAGCCATACCCCGCAATCCCGACACTGACAATAATCGACAGCCAGGGCAGGATCCAACGACAGCTATCGCCACTACAGAGACTCCAAGCAGCACCGCGATTGAGCACATAGGTAAAATTCAAT
>CALHGI010000449.1 GCA_938029995.1 uncultured cyanobacterium
GTAGCGACCAAAGGTTTGGGCCGCCCCCAGATAGGCAATATACTCAGGCTGAGTGAGGCGGGGACCCCGCAGGTCTAGGCCCTGCAAGGTATGCATATCGTAGTCGATAATCTCCTTATCCCAGTCTTGATAGAATGTGCCCATAGGTGTCCTTTTTAATCATCTTTCATCGTCTATGACCTGTGTCAGCGTCATTGTTCCCCTATTCAATAAGGCCCCATTTGTGCGCCGCACCGTGGAGTCTATTTTGGCGCAGACAATGGCAGATTTGGAAGTGGTGGTGGTGGATGATGGGTCGACGGATGGCAGTGGGGCCATTGTCAGCGGCATGGAGGATACCCGCATTCGGCTGGTGCGGCAGGAAAATCAGGGCCCTGGAGCTGCGCGCAACCAAGGGTTAGGGCTGGCGACGGGGGACTACGTCGCCTTTTTGGATGCGGATGATGAATGGTTGCCGACTTTTTTAGCCGTAACGCTACAGCACCTGAAGCAACAGACCGACTGTGCCCTCTGTTTAACCGGGCAATACCGGGGTGAAAATCGTACGGACTGGGGGGAAACGCTGACGGCATTAGGCCTGACCTCTGGTCGATGGCGGTTGCCCACGGAGTTACCTCGGGAACAGCATAAGCCGAATTTAGATGTGCTCCACTCTGGGGCGATTGTGTGCGATCGCAATATTATCAATCGCTTTGGTGGCTTTTATAGCAAAGATCATTGCACCTACGGAGAGGACATGTATCTATGGCTACAGATCATACTCAACTATCCCATTTACCGAGACCTGCGCCCCCTCATGTGGTACCACACCGAAGCCTCGGCCCTCTGCGTATGGCAGCGAATACCTCCCCCCTGGCCCATGCTATTAGAGCCGGAGCCGATTCGTCGCAGCTGTCCGCCAAACTATGTACCACTCCTAGAAAATATTTTGAATACCTATGCCGCCATTGCCGCCCATCGCGCCACCCAGATAGAAGATTTAAAAACGGCCCACCAGTTATTTGAACTATTCCCCAATGCTCGGCAGGAAATGTTCCAGGACTGGCGAAAACGGGTGGATTATCTAATTGCTAATGTGCCAAATTTACGCCGCACATTAAAAAGCCTAAAACGAGGTGAGTCTTAGGAGGCTGCCAAGGCTAAAGAGTCAGCAATCACCTCATCATAGATAGTTTCTAACTGGCGAGTATTTTTGTGGAGGTCAAACTTCTTAGCCACATGGGCCTGTCCTGCTCGAGCAAATTTTTGTCGCAATGCCTCATCTGTCAATAACCGTTGGATGGCCTTAGTCAGCTGGGCCGTATCTTTCTCCGGTGCCAACAGCCCGGTTTGACCATGAATAACGGCTTCGGTAACGCCCCCCGTGGCAAAACTAACCACCGGCAATCCCATGGCCTGGGCCTCAACAAACACCATGCCAAACCCTTCGGCATCGCCGGAGTCGGCCACAATGCTAGGACCACAAAAGACCTGGGCGCAGTTCATCCAATGCCGCACTTGTTCAGGGGGCTGTTTGCCTAAAAACCGAACCCGCACAGATAGTTGTTCCGCCAGGGTTTGGAGCTGCGATCGCAAAGGACCATCCCCAATAATGACCAGTTCTACATCCGGCTGCTGACGTTGGACATGGGCCATGGCCTGGAGCAAATACTCCACCCCTTTTTTCTCCACCAGGCGTCCCACAAACAGCACCATGGGCTGACGCTGAATCTTCTTTGGCGAGAACCGTTGTCGATCGACACCAATGTAATGGACAACAACTTTTTCCTCTGCCGTTCCTAGCGATAGCAGCTGATCACGGATAAACTGGGACACAGCAATAACTCGACTTGCCTTCGCTAGGGCCAGATCCCGCTTCGGTAGCAATAATGTCCGAAAAATGTCATCCCAACTACGAATACTATGCCAATTACGCATCTGCCAGGTGACATCATAACCGTGGCAGGTCACCACTAAGGGAATGTTCAAACGCTGACAAACGGGCCAGACCAAACCACCATCACTACCAAAATGGGCATGAACGATATCAGGATACTGTGACCTGATGGTGGCAAACCAATCGGGGGGAGCAATACTGCCCCACTTATATAAACCTTTCCAGAGTTGCCCAGACAGCTCATCGATAACAATCGCCTGCTGGTTATCTAATGTGGAAGTTACACGGCTACTCCCCCCATAAACAAACCGATAGTCTGACAGACTGTCGGCTTGGGCCGAAATAAATGTTTCCGAATAGGGTAAAAGTTGATCTCGATAGATTAAAACTCTAGACATCGTATCTTACATATTTCAGAAAAGCCTTAGAAGCCTTGATATATCTGGAGTCTTGTTTGAGACAAGGCCCATGTGAAGGAGACATTTCAAAGCAGATAGATAGAACCATACAATCTCAGCCTAAGACCCTTAACCCATAAGGTTTACATGGAAAATTAAAGCTGCTTGACTACCGGAGTTAATGTCTCCTTACTTAAACAAATTGTTCCCCTTACGCGGCTATGCCCCATTGGCAGACCAATAGTAAGCCTCCCATTCAAAACACATTCACTCATCCCACACCATCTGGGGCGAGTAAATCAGCAATTAATTTTCAGACCGGCCGTTACTGATCCTCGAGCAGGGCTAGATTGACTTCACGTTTGCTGTTGGATGGACTATGTGATTGTATGAAGGTTAAGTGAATATACTAAGCAATTACTTTGAGTATAAGGTCCCTAAGTGTACGTAATTGCTTTTATAATAAGCGTTATCCACTAGTTTTGATGCATAAATTTTGTGTAAGGACAACGAATAATTCATTGTAATTACCTATGAAAAGCACTTGCATGGAGATCATTGGACTTAAGTATTAATAAACTTGTAAGGTTTTATTCTATTGTCGTAAATGTCTTCACTGAGCATTTCAGTTATCATCCCTGTTTACAACGGTGGAACTAACTTTCATAACTGTTTGGCCTCACTTGGAGATAGCCTTTGTTCCCCAAACGAAGTCATTGTCGTTTCTGACGGCAGTACCGATACGTCTTGGAAAA
>CALHGI010000450.1 GCA_938029995.1 uncultured cyanobacterium
GGTAATGATGGCGGTGCGCCAGTTCATCAGAAACAGCACCATAATCACCGCCACAATTACCATGCCCTGGACCAGGGAGCCGCTGACGTTGCGGATGGCGGCATCAATAAAATTGGACTGGCGAAAGGTGCGCTGCACCTGCACATCGGCGGGGAAGGTGGTGCCCAGGTCCGCCATCACCGTTTCCACCGCCTGGGTGACCGTGGGGGTATCCACATCGGGCTGTTTGTGGATCATCAGCACCACGGCGGGTTGACCATTAAAGCTGGCATCACCCCGTTTGGGAGCCGCCCCGGTTTGCACCTGGGCCACATCCTGCAACAAAATTGGTTCACCGTCCTGAACGGCGACCACAGACTGTTGCAAGTCAGAAATGGACTGCACCTGACCGATGCCGCGCACTAGTAGCTCCTGGCCACCCCCTACCAGAAAACCGCCCGGGGCATTGGCATTGGCCGCCTGGGCCGCAGCCGTCACCTGATTAAGGGAAACCTGCCGCGCCTGCAGTTGTTGCGGGTCCACCAGCACCTGTTCCTGGCGCTGATCGCCACCATAGACGGTCACCTGGGACACCCCTGGCACCGAAAGAATCTGGTTGCTGAGGGTGACATCCACCAGGCGGCGCAGGTCCATGGGCGATGTACCCCCGGCCCCATCTACGGTGAACGCATATTGCAAAATTGTCCCCAGGGGAGACACCAGGGGAGAGATTTCGGGGGTGGGGATATTTTCAGGCAGTTGGCCGGTCACCTGCTGGAGACGTTCCGTAACAGACTGGCGGGCCCTGTAAATATCGGCCTCCTGGTCAAAAACAACATTGACCATGGACAGCCCCACCCGAGAAGAGGAGCGCACGGTAGTTACCCCAGGCAGGCCGTTAACGGCACTTTCGATGGGGACCGTAATTTGGGTTTCCACCTCTTCCGGCGCTAACCCCACGGCCTCGGTTTGGATATCCACCTGGGGTGGGGCAAAGGGGGGAAAAACATCCAGGGGCATCTGGCCGACGCTAAAAACACCCCAGAGGGTAACCAAAATGGCCGCCACCACAATAAACCAGCGCTGGGCAATGGCATTTTTCAGGGTGCTGTTGAGGAGCGAGTTGAGCATTTAATTTAGGACAGTTTTTGCTTGTCTCGGCCCCTGTTGACTAGGGCGGCGGTGGCGGCGGCGGCCAGGGCCACCAGGGCCACGACACCAATAGCCACGGGGACACCCCTCGGGGCAGTGTCGGCCCCGGTTTCGCCAGGGGAATTGTCTGGCGTTGTTGGAGCGGTTGTTTCTTGGGCAGGGCTGGCTGTCTCCCCTGGGGGTGCCGCCTGGCTTTTGCGAGACTCAGCATAGAGGGAGAGGCTCCCCTGGTTGACCAGTTGTTCCCCCACCGAAAGCCCCTCGATAATTTCGATCAGTTCGCCCTGGGTGTCGCCGATTACCACATCCACCGGTTCGTAAAAGCCCTCATACTGAACGAATACGAGCTGCCGATCGCTGTTATCCACCAGGGCGGTGGCGGGAATGAGCACTGCGCCACTGCCATCGGCGGCGGGCTGAATGGGGCCGACTTGAATGCCAAGGAGGGCGTCAGTGTCAGTGTTGACTTCCACTCGATTAACGCCGCCGGTTGCCTGAAATTCATCCCCGTGACCAACATGGGCCAGGGCAGGGGTGCTTAGCCATAGGCCCAGGGCTAGAACAGAGCTGAATAGGGGGCGAAATTGCATCGGTTGTTCTCACAGTTGGGGCAGAAAGGGCAGTAATGCCTCTGTGTAGAATGCCACAAGATAGATGGCGAAATCGAGCTGTCAGGTCACAACTGCGGTGGAATTGATGTGAATTTGATCCTAGGGGGCTGTGCCCTTGCCCGATGGTGAATTGAGGCAGGGGCACAGCCAGCCCCGATGCACTGACTGACCTGTCTTAAAATAAGATTTCGCGACTCTATTTGGGTCTTAAAATGATAATTGCAATCTTAAAACAAGATAACCTAATTTATTTATCCTGGGGGTGTTCGCACCGGCACACCGTTTGGAGGCGTGGAATTTCTGGCAAGGTATCGGCCTGAGCGGTTGGGTTTAATGCCACAGAAAACATGAAAACCGCTAGAGATACTCGATGGGTAGCTGCAGCCGCTGGCTTAGGGTATAGATTAGCCATTCCCGTTCTGCTTGGGTCTCGGTGGGTAAATCAAAGTGGCGGCCCGCTGTTTTTAGCCTGACAAAGGACAGGGTTTTATCACTCACCAGTCGGATGCGGAGGGCACTGTGGTCACGGCTCTTCCCAAACGTATGGGTTTCTATAATCACGTTGGGTTCAATGCGAAATTTGACCGCATTGAAGAGGTTGTCTAAAACATAAAAGAGAACGAACGCGGCGATGGCCACCACGGGGAGTGAAACAAGCAGAAAAGCTATGCTGGCCAAAAATTGGCCCTGGGAAAACGCAGATAGGGCGCCCATGGCTAGAAAAAACGTCACTAGACCGGAGGGTAGCCCAGCAAAGCAAATCACCAATAAATCTACCCCTTTCAATCCTAGGGGAGGTAGCAAAATCTCTACGATTTTGGACTGTTTTTTTTGGATTACTTTGATTTTGCTGCCTGTCGGTCTAATGGGTCTTGTGGCGGGGGAGAATGTGGAGAGCTGGGATGGTGCGTTGGGAATTATCCACTGGTTGGGATGCTTTAAGGCCTGAATAGCTCGGCTGGTGGAGCTCAGGCGATGGTCTAAGGTGGGGTGGGTCATCCATTTGAGCCACCCCACCAGGTTTTGGTTGAGGCTGACCTGGGACTCAAATGCAATGCGCATATCTTTTTGGGGGAGGTCGGCGGGGTGCTTGCCCGTGGCCGCATAGATTAGCGTTGCACCCAGGCTGTATAGATCGGAAGCGGGTTTGGCCTGGCCGCTAAACTGCTCTGGGGGCATGTAGCCGTAGGTGCCCACAATGGTCATGGTGTAGTCGGACCGGGTGGCTCCGGTTTTAACGGAGTCGAAGTCTACGAGGTATGCCTGGCCCACATGGTTGCCGGTCCTGTCTTCTAGGAGAATGTTGCTGGGCTTGATGTCTCGGTGGATGATGGCGGGCTGGCGCTGGTGCAGGTATTGCAGAATGTCTAATAGCTGTAGGGCCAGCTGGCGAATGTCTTCTTCGCTAAATGTCCGGCCTGCTTGCAGGTGTGCTTGCAAGGACTTAGCTGGGATGTAGGTTTGCACCTGGGCAAATCCCTGGTGCTGGCCGATGTTGACGTCAAAGTAATCTAGGTATTGGGGGAGGCCAGGAAAGGAAAGGGACTTGAGGGCGGCGGCCCCCCGCTCAAATAGTTTGTGGTCTTGCCATTGGAAATCGGGGCCCAGGAGTAATACTTTGACCACTACGGGCTGGTGGGTGTGTAGGTCTTGGGCGATAAAGGTGTGTCTGGCTCCTTTTTTGCTTAGGCGCTTTTGCAGCTGATACCGCTGATTTAAAATCCATTGATTCATTAATGTGTCATACGCCTGGCTGCTGGGTTTTGCATACCCATGTTTGAAACTGAAATGGCTAAACGTAGGGTATCAGCTGATTGAGGCGTTTCCTGAAAGGCTGTTTTTAACTACACAGGAAGTATTACGCTTTTCTGATGAAACGGGCTAATCTTTTGGACGGCTATACAATTCAGTAGGGGCAGTGGGCCATGGGGATGGTGGGTGTTGTTTCTACATAGACATGCAATTTCTGGCATCAGTGGAGTCTGTGCTCACATTTTGCCGTTGCTGATTTAGAGGATGAATCGATCTGTAAACCTGGCTAATAGACGGATTGAGACTCGTAAAATCATCCCGAGGATCAGCAACGCCCACATTTTTGGGCTAGGGCCGCGGTTTGTTGCCGCCGTTTGTTTTTGTGGATTATATCCATGCCGATTGTCAGTAACTGGCGTGAAACTATGGTTCCCTGGAGTAGTCGTATTCTGTGCCTGATTCAGATGGCCCAACTCAAGTTTAAGGACCGCTGCAGGTTGTTTCCGGCTCCCCTAAAATACTGGGGCCGGTATGTGGGGGTGTTTATGGCTAGCGTTTGCCTGGTGTGGTGTTTTGCCTCGCCGGTCCTGGCCCAAACGCCTCTAACTTGGGAAGATTTACAGCCCTCGGCCAATACTTTGCAAAACCCCTATGCT
>CALHGI010000451.1 GCA_938029995.1 uncultured cyanobacterium
GCCACAAACAACTAACTTCTTCTAATGAGATCTAACCCACAAATACCGGCAAACCCAGCAAAGAAATACACCGCAAACTGTCCTGGGTGGGAATCTACCAACGGTTCTGAAGACCCCAGCAAACGACCAGAATAAGCACTCGTCGTCAAAACCAGGGCAAACGCAACAACAAACAGCCCCACCCCTTTAAACACCCGGTGCCGTCTCACGTCAGTGTAGCTAGGGGCCATAGACGCCTTTTGTATAGCCTGGTCTCGTTGTTTTAACTGTTTGCCATTCATGGGCCTACTCCTTAGATGATGCCATCGTAATCAGTCCCACACCGCCGCCCATCAACAGCGCTGCCACCCCTGACACATCTCGATTGGGAATCAGACTGATGGCCGTGAATAGTAAACCAATCCCAAACATAACGCTGCCGAGGATCGCGATCATACGTTCAGAGAGGTTCATGGTAGCAGCGCCCGACAAGGTCTAAGATCATAGGTCTAAGCTCAATTGTAGAGGCGGAACCGTTTTTACGGGAGTTCTCTTAAAATAGGGCGGTACGGCTGAGAGTTCTATGCCCGTTTATGACCCAACCCGACCGCATCGCTCAACTCCAGACATTGCGCGACGGACTGCGCCCTGGCCAACAACGTTTGGCAGATTGGCGCGGCGGGCCGCTGGCGGTCTCTGCGGTGCCGGGGTCAGGGAAGTCGACGGGGATGGCGGCGGGGGCTGCGATCGCAATTGCCCATTTCCAACTCCACGGCCGCAAGCAACTGGTCCTCGTCACCTTTACCCGTTCAGCCGCCACCCATTTAAAGGCCAAAGTTCGCGCCCATCTGAAACAGCTCCAGCTGCCCTACAACAGCTTTATCGTCCAAACCCTGCATGGGCTCGCCCTCAACATTGCCACCCATAGCCCCGAAGTGTCCGGCATTAACCTGGAAACCACCACCCTGGTCTCCCCCAACCAAAGCAACCGACTAATCCGCACCGCCGTAGAAGCCTGGATTCATGCAGAACCAGAACTCTACCACCGACTCATCGAAGGCCACAGCTTTGACGGAGAAGAAACCGAACGACAACGGCGACAGTCGGTGCTGCGCACTGAAGTGCTACCAGCCCTAGCCCACACCGCCATCCACGAAGCCAAAAGTTCAGGCTTACACCCCGCCGACCTCCATCGCATTGGGCAACAGGCCCCGGCCAATGCCTATCAACTGCTGGATGTTACCGCTGGACTTTACGAGCAATATCGCCTTTTGCTAAGCCAGCGAGGGCTCATTGACTACGACGATATGATCCTTGCAGCCTTAAAGGCCCTGGACGATCCAGACATCTGCCGCCGTTGGCAAACCCAAATTTTTGCCGTGTTTGAAGATGAAGCCCAGGATTCCTCGCCCTTACAAACCAGGTTATTAGAAAAGCTAGCGGATACCCCCACACCCCAAGGAGAAACAGAGCTTCCCCACCCTGCCCCAGAAAATAGGGACAATCCTGCCGTCGGAGCCGGGGAGCCGACCCAGGTCACCCCATCCTCCAACCTGGTGCGTGTAGGGGACCCCAACCAAGCCATCAACTCCACCTTCACCCCCGCCGATCCCGTTTTCTTTAATCAGTTTTGTGATGCCAACCGGCCCGACCGTCTGGCCACCATCGACCAAGCGGGACGCAGCACCCCCAAAATAATGGCGGCGGCCAACTACGTCTTGCAATGGGTCAACCAGCAATTTCCCACCGATGCCCCGCCGTTTCGGCCCCAGGCAATTTTGCCCGTACCACCGGATGACCCCCAGCCCAATGCGAATCCGGCCCCCTGGGGACAGGGTGTGGAACTGATGAAACCCAAAGATATCAACACATCGATTGAGCAGCTGGGGCAGCGGGTGCACACCTTAATCACCCAATGGAAACAGGAAAAAAAGTCCCCGTCATCTGGGGAGATGCCATTACCCCCTACCCTGGCTGTGCTGGTCAGGGAAAACCGCCAGGGTCGATTTATCCGAGAACTCCTCGAAGATCCGGAACGGCTGGGGTTTGACTTTGTCGAAACCACGGGCTTGCAAATCTATGATGTGGGCAGCCGAGATCGCAACACCCAAGTGCCCCTGGAAATGCTGCGGTTGCTGCAGTTTATAGAACGGCCCCATTCCCCCGACTATCTCAAAGGAGCCCTGCGGGTGCTGGTGGACCGACAATGCATTCCCACCCAGGACCTCAACCCATTAGCCACCAATCCTGAACAATTTCTCTACCCTGGCCCCCTCGATCCGCCCCTCACCACCGAAGCCGCCCTGAGGGCCAGACACTACGGCAACAGCCTGCTGCGGGCTCGGTTTAACCTACCGCCCTATCACCTCATCCCCTTCCTGGGCAGCACCCTCAGCTATAGCCAAAGCGAACTCGCCACCGCCGACAAACTCGCCGCCCGCATCGCCCAGCAAACCTCAGACGATAGCAGCCTTAGCACCATGATCGGTGCCCTGCAAGAAATCGTCAGCTCCGAACGATTTGACGCCATTGAAGCGGAAGACGCAGAAGCGCAATATACCCGGCCGGGCCAGCTCACCATCATCACCATGCACAAAGCCAAAGGCCTCGACTGGGATGCGGTCTTTCTGCCCTTTCTCCATGCCAAACTCATTCCCGGCGAAGCCTGGGTGCCCCCCCAAACCGAATTCCTCGCCACCGCCTCCCTGCCCATCTCCTTACCCGACGTCGCCCGCGCCCAAATCCGCGCCCATATTCACGGTCACACCCACGACCACACCCCGGACATCCCCGACATGCCCACCGCCTGGCATCGGGCCAACGATCTGAAAAAAGCGGAAGAGTTTCGCCTGCTCTATGTGGCCATGACCCGCGCCAAACGGTTGCTATGGATGAGCGCGGCCAAACAAGCCCCCTTTGCCTGGAGTAACCCAGACAACCTACAGGAGGCAGACCCTTGCCCCGTTTTGCCCACCTTGGGACGGTTTATGCGGGAGGAAGGGGCCGAGCAGTTTTAGAATTAAGGGAGTTTTTCATCCTCCAGACATTCGCCATGGCTAAAGCTGTTTTAAAATTCTCTTCCGAAGACTGCGGCATCTGTCACAAGATGTCCTTTTATGATGCCAAGGTATCTGAGGAACTAGGTCTGGCATTTGTGGACATCAAAATGCAGGATACGGCCACCTATCGTAAATATCGCCAGGTGCTGCTGGCCCAATACCCTGACAAGGCAGACATGGGCTGGCCCACCTATCTTATTTGCGAAGATCCCGAAGGGGAATTCCAGATTTTAGGCGAAGTCAAAGGCGGTCATCCCAAGGGAGAATTTCGGAAACGGCTCCAGGCAGTGGTGGGGGAATAGGCGACCGGCAACCACCGTCACCCTAGGGCATCCCACCCATGGCAGCCCAATAAAAAAGCTGGAGCCTAAAGACTCCAGCTTTTGATGAAATGCAACGTTGTTCAACGCAAAGATGTTTTACAGCCTGGCGCCCGTAAGAGCGCGTTAAAAGCTATAGACAGTAACAGCCCCAGCCAACGGCTTAATACATTCAGCCATTAGCCATCACAGGCCATAGAGCAGCCAGACAACCTGCTACAGAGGGTTCTATACCCATGACCTAGGCCACGGGCAATGCCATCTACTAAACGCTTTCAGCAGATGGCTAAGAACATCATCCGGTCGTTCTAAAGAACGCCGATGGAAGCCAAACCGATGATGGCACCGATGCCGATCACATGGCCCAGGCTAGTACAAGCCAACATTGCGCCGTGACCCATGCCACCGAAGAATTCGGGGGAGGGCAAACCAAGGCCAACATTCTTGTGCTTGATGCCGTAATTACCGATTGCGATCGCAATCACATTACAAATGATCATAACGAGTGCAACCTTAGGGCTCCACTCAACTGTGCTAGGGGTCACCGCCAATAAAGAAGGTAAGTAAAGCAATTTACCGTCTCCTCTCAGAAATAGTATGGTTTTGAAACTTGAAGCCCGACTCAGCGCAAACTAAGTACAAACCTTGTAATCATCTTTCATCAACCTGTATTCTCAACGACCGCCTCGTTGCAAGACTTTACAATGAGAGCTTAAATACCTAGCCCGATCGATCCCCCCTAAAGGCCCTCCTTTAGAATCTAAGGGGATCATCCTTAGAACGACCGATCCCCACAATCAGCAACCGCAATACCTATGGTGCATGGCTTACTCTGGCTACCGTTACTGATCTTCTTTTTTTGGATCACCTGGGCGGGCTGGAACGAATACAAAAAAGTAGAAACCTACAAGGAATGGGCCACCCAATTCGAGCGGGCAAAGTACGACATCTATGCCGCCTTGGGACAGTCTGAACGCACCCTCACCTGGGGCCTGCCCACACGCCAGGGGATCGTTAATATCCAGCACACTCAGCTCGACAACGTCAGCTCCATTGACCTGCTGATCAAGGGCGATGAACCCTTTAACCAAAGCGCCACAGGCCCCGCCAAAAAAGGAGAGGCCATCCTCCAACTGAACCTCAGGGATCAACAACCCTGCCAAATTCCATTTACCGATGCAGAGTTAGCTAAACGGTGGCACGGGTTCTTAACCACAACGCTAACGCCGACGGCCAACCCAGAAGTTTCCTAACGATTGTCCGGGTTATGCCTGGAA
>CALHGI010000452.1 GCA_938029995.1 uncultured cyanobacterium
CGCCTGGTGCATCGGTAGCGGTTTAGCAAAGTAATACCCCTGGGCATATTGACAGTCCAACTGTTTCAGAAGTTGTGCTTGGGCTAGGGTTTCCACCCCTTCAGCAATCATATTTAGCCTTAAACGATGGCCCAGGGAAACGATGGTGCCAACAATATCCGCATTTTCACTAACGGTTTCCATGCGATCAACAAATGACTTATCAATTTTAAGGGAATCAATGGGCAACCGATGGAGATAACTGAGGGATGAGTAGCCCGTACCAAAGTCATCCAAACTAATGTGTAACCCTTTGTTCTTCAGCTTTAATAGCTGTTGAATGGCCGTTTCTACATCCTCCATGGCCACACTTTCAGTCAGTTCCAGTTTGAGGCCACGGGGATCGATTTGGTGCCGTTGGACAATGGCTGCAATGGTCGTCGCTAGATCCTGCTGAACAAATTGCCGACTAGAGAGATTCACGCCGATAAATAGGGGGTCGACCCTGGGGAAAAGTTCTTGCCACTGACGAATTTGGCGGCAGGCCTCATCTAAAATCCAATTCCCCATGGTTAAAATCATGCCGGTGTCTTCGGCAATACCAATAAAGTCATTGGGGGGTACGATGCCACGTTCTGGATGTTGCCAGCGGATCAGAGCTTCAAACCCAGCTATCTTTCCTGAAGTTAATTGCACTATCGGCTGATAGTACAGCTGAAACTGCTTGTCTTCCCCGGCATGGCGCAACTCCATTTCCAGTTGAAACTGGAATACCGAATGGGTGCGCATGTCCTGGTTGAAAACTTCATGGCGGTCCCGTCCCTGATGCTTGGCTTTGCCGAGGGCGCGGTGGGCATCCTGCAATAGCTCGTTGGCAAAATATCCCTGGCCTTTCTGATGTAGGGCAATGCCGATACTAATGGTGGTACTGACTAACTGACCATCGATCTGAATTGAACTCATCAGACTTTTTTGCAGCTGATCGGTAATTTCGACGACTTCTTGAGTGTGGGCTACCGACGGCAAAATCACGGCAAACAAATCGCCGCCAATCCTAGCGGCTTCGGCATTGGGCATATACTGAACAATCCGTTCGGCTACAATCTGTAGCAGTCGATCGGCCACGTTTACCCCCAAACTCTCGTTCACCGATTTGAATAGATCTAGATCGAGCAGGAGTAACGCCACCATCGGTTCTGGATCATGCCGTCGCCTTAGATGGTGCTGCAGCCGCTTAAGGCTGGATACCCGATTGGGTAAACTCGTCAGCGGATCGTAAAAGGTGCGATAGAAAACTTGATAGGCAATGGTGCTACTGACCACGATGGCAAAGCCTAAAATCGCGGGTACAACTGGAATCCAGCCCCCATAGTGAAACATTATCCACCCCGTGCCGAGCAGAATAGATAATGCGATCGCACTGCTGAGGGTGAGCAATAAAAACCGCTGAATATGCCAGGCTAAAATCCCCCCAATAAAACACCAAGCCCCAATCCAGAGAATTTCTTGCCATTGGGACCAGCCCCACACAAGGGAATAATCCCCCGCAACAACCGACAAAATTTGGCCCACGATGTGGGCATGAACCAGCACTCCAGGGGTGGTTGCCGCTGACTCATTTTGGGCATTGAGGGGAGTAAAAAAGGTGTCCTTAATACTAGGGGCGACGGTGCCCACCAAGACCACCTTGTCTTTAAACCAATCAGGATCAACCTGATCGTTTAAAACCTCCATTAGGGAAACTTGTCGAATCGCTTCATTTTTTGTTTGATATTGCAACATGACCTGATAGCCCGCCATGTCTCCATTTTGATAGCCCCCCGTGTCCGGATCTAACGGGGGAAACAGGGTACCGGCAATCGTTAGGCCCTCTAGACTTTTATCAAAAATATCTGGACCATGGCGCGCCCTCAACACATGGAGACTTAACCGTAAACCCAAGGCATAGAAATCATCAGGCTCAATCGATGCAAACAGAAAGTTGCGTCGAATCACCCCGTCCTTATCCACCACGAAATCAGCAAACCCCGTCCGGTCTAGGTCCATGCCCTGGGGAGGGTCACTGCTGCGGGCTGGATCAAGCCCCACATCGTACACACCATAAACGTTCTCCATCGCCAGCTGTTTGGCTAAACGGTCACGGCCAGGGGGATGGTCAATGTCTCGATAAATGTCTAAGCCAATGGCAGCCGGTTGATAGGTTTGCAAATGCTCCAACAGCTCAGCCACCGTATTATCACTGAGGGGCCAATTATTATAATGACGAATATCAGTCTCGGTCACACCTACCACAATGACATCAGATAGCCCTGCATCCGTTGCATGGTGACGCACTTGAGTATCAAAGGTTTTAAGTTCTACCCCTTCTAAGCCCCCAAGCTGTCGAATGCCAATGACCATGAGGGCAAAGCCTAGGGCGATCAATATGTAGCCATATTGCTGCAACTGCCGCCATAACAACAGCTGGGCAGAACGTAGATCACGACGGTAAAAGCTACCAAAGCGCAATTGGGCCCCCTAAAAGTAGGTAGTCGGATAGTTAAGATGTGACAATTGTAACGATTGCTCAGGTGATAAATCCGCCTACCAAGGGTTCCCAATCATGGTAAAACCGGACCAATAAGCCGGATGACTAAAATCCCAACTACCACTGGCATCTAAACCGGGAAGATGACCAATGATGCGGTCCCCCGCCCCATAAACCGTGCCATTCCGAATCCCCACCTTGCCTTGGATCATGGCCAATTGGGCCTGACGCAAAGCTGTGCTGCGTCCCAACGGCTGCTCCATCGCCCGATAGAACTCTGACATCAACCCCAAGGTCCCCTCATCACTGATGGACCAAAGACTGGCCAAAGCTGTTTGCACCCCAACATTTACAGCTAATCCGGCAAACCCAAACTCGGCATCATGATTGCCCAAGGCCGTGGCACAGGCACTTAAAATCAAAAAGTCAATCGCATCCAGTGGCAGCTCCTGAAGCTGACTCAAATTAACGGTTTGATCCCAGAACTGCACATAGGATGACTCTAAATCGCCCGGATGAAATATGGCATGGGTGGCCAAATGTACGCTGGAAAAATTTCCCTCTTCTAAACGCTGGGTTAGGGCCTCAAGGGTAAATTCATGGTCTAGATAATATTCATCATTTTGCCGTCGGCTAGCCAATTCCAGCTCAAGGGGGACAGCTTCCAAGTCGGCCTGTTGATCAAACTCTGCAATCCCCATCGCCAAGGTGGCTCCAGGATCAGCGATTCCAAGCGCATCAGCTCCAGACGCCATGGCCTTGGCAGACTCTATGGTTGAGGACGGCTCTAGGGAGGTCAACCCAACGCTAGGCAGCAGCCCTATGCTGTAATCTTCAATTAAAAACCGCTGCCCATCATGGAGCGCGGCCATGGGTATGGAGCGTAGTCCCCGGTCTAAAATAAAGCCAATATGATCGATATTGGCCATTTCCAAATCGTCCAACATGGGACGCACAAACCAATCAAATAGCTGCTGCGCCGCAGGCAAATATTGGGCGGGACGCAACACAGGGTCAGTAATAGTCTGTTGAAAGGTGTCCATAACAGCCTGAACCTCAGCCGCCGTCACCGCAACAGGACGATACACTAGCAATCCATCAGCGCCTACCAACACCAGCTCAATGTGGTTCTCCTTAAGCCGGATGTACATCAGGGCCGGGGAAATATTTTGGGTATGGCTGACTTGACTTAAAGCTTGCTGGGTTGCCTGCAAAGAAGGGGAGGCAGGCATGGGTAGATTTAGGGCTTGGGCAAACTCGGAGGAGAATGCTGTCTCGATCTGGGCCCAGATTAACTCATCGTAGTTAATGCCCCGTTCTCCCACATCCCCAGGCTCACCCGTTTTTTCATCTATACCAAATGAATTTCGAGGGTCTAGGGGTGGAACGATATCCTGGGGAAGACCGGCAGGACTCTGGGGCGGAAGTTCGGGGGACGGAAGCTCGGG
>CALHGI010000453.1 GCA_938029995.1 uncultured cyanobacterium
CATAGAGCTCCCATGGTGGCTGGCGGCTGTGCTGCTTGGGGGGCCACATGGGTCGGAGCAGCCGTTGGGGCGATATTAACTTGGGTGATGTCTACCATGGCATTGCCATGGCCGTAGGTAGAAATATAAGGACAGTCTTAAGCATGGAAAGCTACCTCTACAGCCAATCCACAGGCCATAGCCACAGGGAAGGAATAATTTTTGTTGTTATCTCTAATGTTGGTTAATTGCTAAGAAAAAACGGTTTTCAATTTGTTTAATGGGGTGTTTGTTTGATCGGCAACAGCGACTGAGGCCAAGACCTTACTGCTCAAGTCATACGGCAGGGCTGCAACCCATATCCTAATTAAAGCTCTATATCTTAATTAAAGCCCGATAATTTATTTTATTGTCGCTATATATCCCTATGTAACGACCTTTAAACCAGCCGTGTTGTCCTCAGAAAGCGTTTCTACAATGGGGATAAGTACGTAGGGGTTACCCCGGGATTCAGTCCGCAGGAAACAGACTTTTTCTGAATTCTGTCTCCCGGTAGAACAGGTAATCACTGCATGAATTGCCGTGACCTACGTCAGCAGTCCCTAACCCTTTTGCACCTATGGCTAGCAAAACAGTCTTAACAACAACGGCGACTAAAACCGTTGGAGAGATGATGACTTCACCCACTCTGACGGCGACACCAGATATGCCCCTCAAGGATGCGGTGCAACTCTTGGCCTCCAATCGCATCAGCGGGTTGCCAGTGGTGGATGAGAATGGGGAAGCTGTGGGCGAAATTTCTGAAACCGATCTGATGTGGCAGGTCAGTGGCGCGTCGTTACCCGCCTACGTCATGCTGCTCGATAGCGTGGTGTATCTAACCAACCCTGCCCGCTATAGTCAGGAACTACACAAGGCCCTGGGCCAAACCGTCGCCGATGTCATGTCCCGTAAGGTCACCTTGGTGCAAGCCAGCGATGATTTGCAGCGTGCGGCCCATCTGATGCATGATAAGCAGATTCGCCGATTGCTGGTGGTGGATGATAACCGACGTGTGATTGGGATTCTCACCCGTGGCGATATTGTGCGTGAACTCGCTCAGCAATATACCTAAGCGATTGCCAGTTCTTGTGTAGATACCAACCTTCAAACCATGGTCATCGCTCCCGATCAAATTAAACAACAGCTAGCATCAGAAGACTTGGGTCAACGTTTGCGAGCTGTGAACCTCCTACGGGAGATTGAGCCAGCGGTTGCCTTCGAGCTAATTCAAACTGTGATCGGAGACAGTAGCGCCAGGGTTCGTTACGCTGCCATTAGCCAGTTTTCTACCCTAGGCACCCAAGATAAAGACACCGCCCTAACCCTATTAAGGGAAGCGCTCTACCACGATTCAGAAGCCGATGTGCAGGCGGCGGCGGCGGACTCCATTGGGGCCTTGCAATTGGTGAGTGCCTACGATGATTTGGCCACTGTCTATCACAAAACCTCCGAATGGATTGTCCAAATGAGCATTATTGCCTGTTTGGGTGAGTTAGGCGTAAGCCGTGGGTTCGAGCTATTGAAACAGGCCCTGCAGTCGGAAAATAACTTGGTGGTTTTAACCGCCATCGGTGCCCTGGGTGAACTCAAAGATCCTCGGGGGATATCGTTGCTTCTGCCCTTTGCCAACAGTGATGACTGGCAGGTGCGCCATCGTTTGGCCCAAGCCTTGGGCAACTATGTGCAAACACCCCAAGCAGACGAGGTCATGCCCACCCTAACCCTGTTGGCCCAAGATACTTCAGAGATAGTGGCTGAAATCGCTCGTTACCATTTGCCATGACCAGTTTTAGACTGATCTTGACTAGGTACTGCAGCGCGCAGAGCGTGTTTTAACTATTTTGCCATTGGCCCCAGTTTATTAGACAGGTCAATGGCTATTTTTGATGGCCGCCCGTTAACCTGACTCGCAATTTTTCTGGGCCTAGCTTCCCCTGGTGAGATGGTTATGGGTCGGTTGCAATATGTCTCAGGGATGACATATCAAGCTTATTTTTACTGATTATTCAACCTTCTCGGCAAGTAATCTAGTTGAAATTACTGAGTCTTAAATCATAGGCCCGTGGTAGCAAATTAACCATCCTAAAATTCACTCCTTTTAAGCGTGTTTGGGAGTGCAAATGAGAGATAAACCTGGACCGTAGTCCAGTGGGAAGTAGATGAAATTCTCTAGGATACGAAAGTTCTCCTAAGTGCTGCTAACTCTTCTGTCTTTGTTCATACCTTAGACGACTTAATCCTATTTCATTAGTTAAGACATTTAAAGGGATGGAACTAATACCTATCAGGGCTTTATACAGATGGATTTAGGGTGTTCTAGAGGCTGAATTTCAAGTGGTAATAGGATAGAAAAACCCTTTTATTAGCCTAGAAATATGACAAATTAAGTACTTTATTGCATAGTTCTTCCTGTTTTTGAGGTCGACTTATTGCAGATCTGATATATTAGAAGAAAGGAAAAGACTTTTAATTCCCTGTCGTACTTATTACATTCATCGATTAAAAAGAATCTACTTTTTTAAAAGTTTAACTAGTGAAGCTCGGTAGCTAGCTTAATTTGATTGAGGGATTACGGTTTGTGTTGATGTATGGGTCTGCCATTGATAGGGCTGGGCTCAATGTTGGGGATTGATTGCATGGTGAGTGTGATGACATCATCCACGGGAATAAAGTGGGACAAATTAAGTTTTGCCTCGACGTTATATTTGTATCCGGTAATTGAGACGTTGCTGGAGAGTGCTCCGTTACAGATGCGCGATGAGTTACGTCTAGGCTTACAGGAAGCTCTGGTAAATGCAGCAAAGCACGGCAATAGCTTAGATCCAAGCAAGCATGTGTCTGTGCAGTATGCCAAGGTTGACGGCAGTTATTGGTGGATTATTACCGACCAGGGCAGTGGGTTTGACATCCCCGACGAGTACCACGACTGCCCCGACGGAGATTGTGTGGAAACAACGGGCGATTGTGGACGCGGCCTATTTATTCTGCATCAGATTTTTGATCAGGTGCATTGGTCCTCCAAGGGCAATGAAGTTCACCTGTGCAAGCGCCTCAGCCGTTGGCCAAACTGGCTTACCTGGTGGCAAGGTGTATGGGCGGTAAAAGACACTATGGCGATGGGCTGAAGGTCGCTGAAGCTTTTATAATTGAGACGACTACTATTTCCTTGCTATTTATTTAAGGCTTGGCCTTTTTTATGGCTGTTATTGTGCCGTTTTTTATTTTGCTGCTTGTTAAGTAGGACATTGTATCCATGGCCTACGAACCGCTACATCACAAGTATCGTCCCCAAACCTTTGCTCAGCTGGTGGGTCAACGTGCGATCGCAACCACCCTATCCAATGCCCTACAGCAAAATCGCATTGCCCCCGCCTATCTCTTCTGTGGCCCCAGGGGTACGGGCAAAACCTCCAGCGCTCGCATTTTAGCCAAGTCCCTCAACTGCTTAAACAGCCAAGTCCCCACCCCTGAACCCTGTGGCACCTGTCAGGTCTGTCGCGAAATTACCGTGGGCGCTTCCCTCGACATCGTCGAAATTGACGCCGCCAGTAATACCGGGGTGGATAATATTCGGGAGCTGATCGAACGGGCGCAGTTTGCCCCAGTGCAGTGCCGCCATAAACTCTATGTGCTCGACGAGGTTCACATGTTGAGCACGGCGGCGTTCAATGCCCTGCTCAAAACCTTAGAAGAGCCTCCCTCCCAAGTGGTTTTTGTGCTGGCCACCACCGACCCCCAGCGTGTGCTGCCGACCATTATTTCCCGCTGTCAGCGGTTCGACTTCCGTCGCATCCCCTTGGATGCCATGGTGCAGCATTTAGACTACATTGCCCAGCAAGAATCCATCGCCATTACCCCCGATGCCCTCCAGCTAGTGGCCCAGCTTTCCCAGGGAGGACTGCGGGATGCGGAAAGCTTGCTCGACCAGTTAGGACTGCTGGATGGAGAAATTACCATTGAGGCGGTGTGGGATTTGGTCGGGGCCGTTTCCGAGCGAGACCTTTTGGCCCTAGTCCAGTCCGTGGGTGCCGATGACGGTGCTCAGGTCTTGCTATTGGCCCGCCAGCTGATGGACCGCGGACGTGAACCCTTGATGGTCTTGCAGAGTTTGGTGGCGTTTTACCGGGATTTATTAATCGCTAAAACAGCCGGTGAGCGCCGGGATCTGGTGGCCATTACCCCACCCATTTGGGCGGAGATGGTTCCCTTTGCCCAGGGGCTGCCGCTGCCCCTATTGCTCCAGAGCCAGCAACATCTGCGCGGAGCCGAGGTGCAGGTGAAAAACACCACCCAGCCCAGGCTGTGGCTAGAAATTACCCTCATGGGGTTATTACCATCGGCCCAGGGCCAGTCTGGGGCTGCTGCTACGTCTGCCCCCATGGTGAAAGCTGCGCCCGTACCAGCGGCGGCTGTTCCCTCGGCCAAGAAGTTGCTGGTGCAACCAACCACCCCCTCATCACCCCCGGTACCGCCCCCGGCAAAACCGCCCACCTCTGGTGTGCCAGCCGTAGTCCCGTCCGACACACCAGCCGCAGTTCCGCCCGACAAACCTGTGGCCGCCCCGGCGGCCACAGCCTCGCCTCCGGTTGCCCCCGCACCCCAGACGCCGATGGAGGCTGTCCCCCAGCCCCAGGCCAACGAGCCCCAGACCCCGGCGGTCCCGTCGCGGGCGGCAACGGACGCCCCTGCCATGGGTAGCCTCAGTGATATTTGGGCGAAGATAGTCGCCCAGCTGACCCCCATGGGTACCCAGGTTCTGATGCGACAGCACGGACATTTACTAGCCTGCGACGGGGTGGAAGCCAATGTGGGCATTACCAATGACAAGCTGATGCGCATGGCCCAAGATCGCTTGAGCAATGTCGAAATAGCGTTTGAAAAAGTCTTTGGCTACAAGCTACGGGTTTCCATGGTGGTGGCCCAATCGGACCAGGCTGCTCCCCCACCTCTGGTCGCTCCACCCTCTTCGGCGCCGCCACCCCAATTTCCCAACACCCAGCCCCCTCAGGCGACTGCCCCGCCGCCCGGCCCGCCTATACCGCAGGTCAAATCTTCGTCGCCCGCCGATACCGCCCCACCCCAGGCGACCCTCACCCATAGCCCGCCGTCGTCCTCTAATCCATCTGCTCCACCTGGGGCCCCGGCTTCGGTGTCTTCCCCAGGAGAGGCTGCACCGGGTGCTCCGGCGGGTTGGAAATCGGAAACTGACCTAGAGCGCAGTGTTAAGAGCTTTGCCCAGTTCTTTAGCGGTCAAATTGTGAACTTAGACGATGATCCGGCGGATGGGGCCGAGCAGGGCTCAGCGCAGGCTGCCAGCCAGCCTTCCGCAGAGCCAGGACCTGACGTGCCGTTTTAGACGACGCCTAAATGGTCCTAAATGAGGGCAAAGCAGTTAATAGTGAAAGGGAATCGAACAGAGGGGGATTAGCCCCAGCACTAGGCCAACGATGCAGCCGGTGGTCATGAACGACCATCGGGGGTTAAATCCATAGTCATGATCTAAGTCCTGCTCCGACAGTAGGGCGTCAATGCGGCGACTCAATCGGCTGCTGGGTGCTATGCAGCTAAAGTTGGCTAACGCAACGGGGGCTAGGGGAGCCGCAATCACCTGGACTAAGGATTCGGCTAAGGTCAGGCGGTCTACGGAACGGGTGGCCCAGTTGTCGGCTCGAATTTCCCGTAGCAGCAATAGCTCCTGCCATAGTTCTTCGGTGTAGGGAAGCCATAGGCTCAGCCGTCGTAGCCAACCTAACCAAAAGAACCAAAAGGTATCGCGGTAGTAGTAGTGGGCTTTTTCGTGGGCGATGACCGCAGTCAGATGTTCGTCATCTAAGGTGTCCAGTAATCCCTGGCTGATGACCAGTTCTGATGACCACAGACCAATTTGGGCACTAAATGCGGTGTCTGCATCCATCATGCGAGCCAGGGTGCCAGGGTTCAGTTGTCGTTGGGGATATTGCTTGATTTGGGCAATACTCCGGTGCGCTTGCCAGCTGAGGTGTCCTAGTAGCCCTGCACTGACTATGACAAATATCCAGGCGACGTTGTAGCTTACCCAGCCTTCCACGGGGCTGACCATGTGGCCATGGGGACCCATGATAATGATGGCCACCGCTGTGGTTAGGAGCAGTAGCGGTGAGACCACCAGCAAGGATAGGACCGCTAGCCAATGGGCCTGTTGCAAACAGCGATGGGCCAGGGTCAGCCTTAGTAGGACAGCGGTTGCGATCGCAGCCGTCATTAAGCTCACATGCATCATGGCTGGTTCCCCTGGCGCTGGTTCTGACCCCTTTGATTCCCCTTTTTTTGGCTGGCCTGGCTACGGCGGGCGGCCTGGATGCGTTGGGTAATGGCCTCTAGCTGGTCAAGGCTATCCTGATCGAGGGTATCGGCAAAGGCTGCCACAATGTCGGGATTACTCGCTGCTAAAAACTGCTGTAAATGCTCATGGGATTTAAGAACTTTAGCCCCATCGGCAGACAGTAACGGCTCCCAATGGTAGGCCCGTCCCACCCGTCGCTTAGCAATCCAACCTTTCTTTTCCAATCGTCTTAAGACAGTGGCCACCGACGAATAGGTCAAATCGCGATCAATATCTTCCAAAATTTGATTGTGAATGACCGTGGCTGATGTGGTGCCCACGTCCCACAAAATATTTAAAATTTCAGCTTCTAAGGGCCCCAGGGAAAGGCGTGTGGGGCGATGGAGGGGAAATGGCGACATCAGCTAATCTCTAAATCGGTAGCTTTGTCATCCATTGTACTGCCCGACGTTCGTGGCGGTTTGTGGGTTGTATCCCCTGGGCGCGCCTCGGTTAACTTTGACCGGGCGTCACTTGAGATCTGCAGACAGAACTAACACAATGGTGCTTACTTAAACGCATATATGTGCAGATCAAGGTTGAATTTAGGGGTGGCGTCTGGCTACCTCTTTTTTTTGCCCGCGCCTCTATCCCTCTCAGGTCCCCGGCCTACTGCATTTTTGCGCCCGCGCCTCTATCCCTCTCAGGTCCCCGGCTATCTCTTTTTTTGCGCCCGCGCCTCTATCCTTCTCACTGGCTACCGCATTTTTGCGCCCGCACCTCAATCCCTCTCAGGTCACCGGCTACCGCATTTTTCGCACGCCTATCCCTCTAATGTGATCTGACTAAAGTCCGTCGCAAAACTTTGGGCCAAGGAGGCGTTGCCATGGCTCCTTTCCTGAGGTGCGTCAGCCGAGCCTACAATATCTGTTTTTGACAGTGGGGGTTGCCATCCCCCCAAATAGCCAATAAATCCGCCAGTGGGTTGGGCCATGCGCAAGTCACTGGCGGCATCGCCAATGACCAACCCCTGGTGCGGTTCACAGCCGATGGCTTGACATGCGGCGCCCAGGAAGTCCCTCGATGTTTTGTCAGGGTACTGGCGACTCACACCCTGTAGCTGGTCAAAATAGGCCGCTAAATCATAGTGCTGCACAAACTTGTCCAGATTCTCCTGTTGATCGGCTGACACCATGACGACCTTGAGGTTGGCTTGTTTTAGCCGCCCTAAGAATTCTAAGACCCCTGGTAAAAGGGGGGTATGGGCCGCCTTAGGAGAATGCTGTTGATCGGCCTCCCCTAGGGTTTCCCTAGCTAATTCCATGGCTTCCACCCAGGGGCAACCCACCATGGCTGCGGCCGTGGCTATCCCCACAATGGTTTCTTGACGGCTACCCACCGCCAATAGTCCCGAGGCCGATAGCTGGCCATGGCTAAACCCCAAGGCCCTCAAGGCCCAGTCATAGGTGTTAGGTAGCTGGCGCTCCATCAGCTCAGCTTGGGCAATCCCCAGCTGACTTAGGTAAGCGGATACATTCGCTAACGTGCCATCTTTGTCTAAAAAAACAGCGTGGATATCTGTAAACAGCTTTCCATTGCAGGAAACAGTGACCACCGACGACGCTCCCATCACCCATAAAAAAATGCGGGGCCAAAGCCCCACATTTTTCAAACACTTAATTTGAAGTCCTACTTGGGTCCGTTAGCTATTCAGCAACGGCCAGTGCCGGATCTTCTTCCTCGGTGTAAACCTCTTCAGTTTCACCAGCGTCTTCCAGTTCGCCTGCCGCTGCGGCTGCTTCAGCCTCAGCCGCTTTCAGCAATTGCTGACGATAGCGTTCAGCCATTTCCTCGGCCTTCTCAAACACGATCTCAGGATTCTTGACCATGTCACCTGGTTCGGGCTCAAGCTGCTTGGTGGACAGAGAAATCCGACCACGCTCTGCATCCAGGTCGATAATCATCACCTTGATCTCGTCATTCACATTGAGCACCGTATTGGGGGTATCAATGTGGTCGTGGGAGATTTCAGAGATGTGTAGTAGACCGCTGACGCCGCCGATATCGATAAAGGCACCGTAGGGCTTAAGACCCCGTACCGCACCGATCACAACTTCGCCAACCTGGAGGCCGTTCATCTTACGCTCAACCAGGGCACGGCGATGGCTGAGGACAAGACGATTCCGTTCTTCGTCCACTTCAAGGAACTTAAGGGGCAAATCTTCGCCCACTAGGTCTTCCTTGGGTTTCCGAGTACTGATGTGGGACCCAGGAATAAAGCCGCGGAGACCTTCGATTCTGACTAGGGCACCACCACGGTTGGTGGCAAATACATCAGAACGTACCGTGGCATCCTCGGTTTGAAGTTGACGCACACGTTCCCATGCACGCATGTACTCAATACGACGGATGGATAGAGTTAGCTGGCCATCTTCATTTTCATCTGTCAAGATGAAAAACTCACGAGTCTCATTAGACTGAAGCACTTCATCAGCCGCCTCGACGCGGTTGATTGACATTTCTTGGATGGGCAAATAAGCAGCGGTTTTTGCACCAATGTCAATCAGAGCGCCTCGGGGCTCGATGCTAAAAACTGTCCCTGGAACAATGTCACCAGGATTGAAATGATAATCGTACTTATCTAATAAAGCTTCAAAGTCTTCATGAGTAAAACCTATATCGGCTTTTGTCGTTTCAAAATTGACCATGCTAGATGTTTCCTACGGTTTCTCCATAATTGAGTGGACATGCTGTGCGTCTAGTTGCCGCCCCTACATTGATCCAGATCTTAGCTCAGAACAAGGCTAGGGCATCACCCAAATGCGCTACCGTTAACCCTTTATCTAAATAGACTCTGAAGTAGTCAGGCACTTGGAAATGGGGCGTGAATCCATTCTAAATACCGATATGAACCCGGACTAGGCTCAAAACTTAGAGCCTTGCAAAGCTGCTAATGCTAATGCACCAGCGTGACTAGCATGTAGATCCATGCCAAACTTTAGCAAAATACAAAATCTTCGCAAGACTATTTATGATAAGTGAATTTAGTCCCGCTGTCACGGCGTGTTGTGCCATTCATTTTGTGGCATGGGCATAGATGCTCTGGGGATAGATAGATCGCTTGGGGTGATTTCCCCTTTGCCTACACTGTCAGGGCATTGCGACTGCCGTTGGTGCTATAGGGTATGGCGTCGGCTGCATCGTCTGCGGATTGTAAATGGCTGAGGGTGTCGGCAAAATCTCGAATGCCGGTGAATTGCCGATATACGGAGGCAAAACGGACGTAGGCGACTTCACTCAACGGTTTTAGCTGCTCTAGGACTAATTCCCCAATGTCGGCGCTGGCAATTTCCCGAGCGGAGCGCTGTTGTAAATCGGCTTCGATATTGTCAATAACTGTATCGAGACGGGTCGCGTCAATTCCGGTTTTTTCGCAGGCTCGAATAATTCCCCGCAGGAGTTTGGATCGATTAAAGAGTTCCCTATCGCTGTTTCGTTTCACCACGGTGATGGGCACATATTCAATGCGCTCATAGGTGGTAAAACGGCAATCACACTTAAGGCATTCCCGGCGTCGACGAATGCTCCGACCGGCTTCTGCCGATCTAGATTCTAGGACGCGATTACTGGGGTGCTGACAGAAGGGACATTGCATAGACAAGTAAACCCGAACTCGGTGAAGTCGGTCTCGCTCATTAGACCATGCTTAAAACAAAAATAGAGGCTAACTTCGCTAAATGCAAAGAAGTTAGTACCTCTATTATGTCATTTATATCGATTCGGTGACCAGATGCGTTTTATGGGCGATGGCCTGGGTTGCCCTAGACCTAATGGACATGATGTCCCTGACCTATGGGCTAAATTCGATCGATTAAAAACGCTGTATATCAGAATTTTGCAGATGAATTATGCCCACGACCAGCAACGTCCAACGATTAAACGCAACTAGTCTTTTTTAATCCTGGGGGGCTCACGAAATGCGATCGCAAAAAATAGCGTACCAATCACACAGGTGAAAATTAGAATGTAAGCAACACTTTCCATGATTTAGTCCTACTCAATCAACATGCAGTGCCATTGATGTAGACACAAGCAATGGCTGCTATTAGTCATCATTATTCCAAAAAAATGGCCCAGCGGGATAAATTCGCTGGGCCATTTCTTAGCCTACGTTTCGCATTTAGCGATTCGTTGCCCGGGTAGTCTTGTCTCCCACTTTCTGGAAGAAGCCCCACTCGACCTGCTCCTCGGAGAGGTCAGGATCCACACCAGCGAATACATCGCGGTATAGAGTTCGGGAACCATGCCAGATGTGGCCAAAGAAGAACAGCAGTGCAAATACTGCATGTCCGAAGGTAAACCAACCGCGAGGACTAGAACGGAATACACCGTCAGAATCCATAGCTTCAAGGTCAAACTCGAAAGGCTCACCTAGGAGTGCCTTACGGGCATAACGCTTAACCCTAGCGGGGTCCTTGATTACTTGACCATCAAGCTCACCACCGTAGAACGCAACCGTTACACCGGTTTGCTCAATACTGAACTGAGATTCAGCACGACGGAATGGAATATCAGCGCGAATCACGCCGCTGGAGTCAGTCAAGACAACAGGGAATGTTTCAAAGAAGTTAGGTAGACGACGAACCGAAAGTTCACGACCTTCACCGTCCGTAAAGACAGGGTGGCCTAACCAACCAGTCGCGATACCGTCACCACTATCCATAGGACCTACGCGGAATAGACCGCCCTTCGCAGGGCTATTACCCACATAGTCATAGAAAGCCAACTTCTCAGGAATGTTCTGATAAGCCTCTTGACGACTCAGACCATCGGCCATGTCCGCCTGGACCCGACGCTCAATTTCCTGCTGATAGTAACCGCCATCCCACTGGAATCGGGTGGGGCCAAACAGCTCAACTGGCGTAGTCGCGTTTCCGTACCACATGGTACCGGCAACAATAAAGGCCGCAAAGAACACAGCAGCAATACTACTGGACAGAACGGTTTCGATGTTACCCATACGCAACGCCTTGTACAGACGCTGAGGGGGACGAACAGTGAGGTGGAACAAGCCAGCCACGATACCAACGATACCGGCTGCGATGTGGTGGGCTACCACACCACCCGCGTTAAACGGGTTAAAGCCTGCGGGTCCCCATTCAGGCGCAACGCCTTGAACGTGGCCGGTCAGACCATAGGGATCAGAAACCCACATCCCAGGTCCCCAGAGACCTGTGAGGTGAAATGCTCCGAAGCCGAAGCACAATAAACCAGATAGAAATAAATGAATGCCGAACATCTTGGGCAAGTCTAGAGCAGGCTCACCTGTACGGGGATCGCGGAAGAGTTCCAAATCCCAATAAACCCAGTGCCATACAGCCGCTAGGAACAACAGACCAGACAAGACGATGTGCGCGATCGCAACGCCTTCAAAAGACCAGAAACCAGGGTTAACACCCGTTGCACCTGTGACATCCCAGCCACCCCAGGACCCTGTCACGCCTAGGCGTGTCATGAAGGGAAGCACAAACATGCCTTGCCGCCACATGGGGTTGAGAACGGCATCGCTCGGATTGAAATTGGACAGCTCGAACAGAGCCATGGAACCAGCCCAGCCTGCCACAAGTGCCGTATGCATTAGGTGTACAGAAATCAGTCGGCCTGGATCGTTCAGAACAACTGTATGTACTCGGTACCAAGGTAGACCCATT
>CALHGI010000454.1 GCA_938029995.1 uncultured cyanobacterium
TGGTTACCACCCGCCCCGTCTCGGAGGTGGCCGCCACTACCTGGCCCCCCGGACACATGCAAAAACTATAGACCGAGCGACCGTTACTACAATGGTGCACCAGCTTATAGTCGGCAGCGCCTAACATGGGGTGACCCGCCCGCTCTCCAAACCGACATTCATCAATCAGGGGCTGGGGGTGCTCCACCCGAAAACCAATGGAGAACGGTTTGGGTTCTATATATACCCCTCGCCGATGGAGCATCTCAAAGGTGTCTCGGGCGCTGTGGCCCACGGACAACACCACATGATCGGTGCGAATATAATCGCCATTAGACAGCATCACCCCCCGCACCTGGCGATCTTCAATGTCGATGTCGTCCACCCGTGTTTCAAATCGTACCTCACCACCTAAGGAGAGAATAGTATTACGCAGGTTCTCGACAATTTTGACTAGGCGGTAGGTGCCAATGTGGGGCTTGTTAATAAATAGAATTTCCGGCGCAGCTCCAGCATTCACCAACTCATGCAACACTTTGCGGCCATGATGGTTGGTATCTTTGATCCGGCTGTAGAGCTTGCCGTCGGAAAAGGTGCCCGCGCCCCCTTCACCAAACTGGGCGTTAGATTCGGGTTTAAATTTTCGCTTACTCCAAAAGCCAAAGGTATCTTGCGATCGCGCATGCACCGCCTTACCCCGCTCTAGGATGATGGGCTTAAACCCCATTTGGGCTAAGAGCAACCCGGCAAACATGCCGCAGGGGCCATTACCAATCACCACCGGTCGATGGTCTAAGCCTTGCGGAGCCTCGGCCACATAATGATAGCGAGTGTCCGGTGTGGGTTTGACATGGGGATCTTTCTTAAAGCGGCTGAGCAGCTGCTTTTGCTTGGGGGTGTCCACATCCACGATGTACACCAACCGAATTTCTTGACGTTTGCGGGCGTCATAGCTGCGCTTAAAAACGGTGTAGGCATTAATGTCAGCCGCCTGGAGACGTAGTTTTTTCAGGATAGCGGCGTGCAAGGCTTCGTCCGTATGGTCGAGGGGCAGCTTGATCTCGGAAAGGCGCAGCATGGACAGTCATGGGCATGGGTCACTGCCTATTTTGCCACGGTTGTCTGGGGATGGCGCTTTGATCGGCGCTGGCGGGGTGATGAATGTCACAGGAGAGGCTTAGGAATCGCGATCCGTGGTTTGTATCAAATTAAACCTAATCGTTCACGTCCCTAGGAAAAGAACCATGGCCTACTACCGACATCAGCTGCCCCAAAGGTCTGACAGCATCTTCATTACCGATGGTGGTTTAGAAACGGTCCTGCTGTTTCAGCAGGGCTGGGATTTACCAGACTTTGCCGCATTTACCTTAATGGACCGGCCCCTGGGTACGGAAGCACTGCACGAATATTTCAATAGCTATGGGGCCTTGGCCCAAACCTATGGCATGGGTCTGGTGCTAGAAAGCCCCACCTGGCGAGCGAATGCCGACTGGGGTAAACGCCAGGGATATGACGCGGCCAAGCTAGCAGATGTGAACCGACGTGCGATCGCACTCCTCCAAATCACCCGCAGCATCTACAGCGGTCCCCACAACCCCATCGTCATCAGCGGCTGCATCGGCCCCCGTGGCGACGGCTATCGCCCCGACCACCCCATGACCATCCGCGAAGCACAACAATACCACCAGCCCCAAATTGACACATTCCACCGTACGGCAGCGGACCTCGTCTCAGGCCTCACCATGACCTATCCCGAAGAAGCCATCGGCATTGCCCTCGCCGCCCAAACTGCCCAGATGCCAGTCGTCATTTCCTTTACCGTCGAAACCGATGGCAAACTCCCCACCGGCCTCAGCCTAAAAGATGCCATCCAAACTGTGGATCAAGCCACCCATGGCTATCCCACCTACTACATGATCAACTGCGCCCACCCCATCCACTTCGACCAGGCCCTACGCCACCAAGGCCCATGGGTAAAAAGAATTCAGGGCATCCGCGCCAACGCCTCCATGATGAGCCACACCGAGCTAGACGCAGCAGAGACCCTCGACGCAGGCAATCCCCAGGACCTAGGCCAACGGTTCCACAGCCTCAGGCAGCATCTACCCCACCTCACTGTGCTCGGAGGCTGCTGCGGCACCGACCAGCGCCACATCGAAGCCATTTGTAAAACCCATAGTCCCGCCCTAGTCCACTGAGACACCCCCCCCAAACCAAGGCCAAACAATGGTAGACAATATAGCAAACGGCTGAATGTATTCAGGGCGTTGCTGATCCTCGGGATGATTTTACTAGTCTCAATCCGGCTATTAGCCAGGTTTACAGATCGATTCATCCTTCTAAATCAGCAACGGCGTATTCAGCCGTTTGCTGTGCTCATCGCCGTTGCCCTCCAAAGCTTCTAACCATCACAGATGGCTTGACCTATGAGCATCCAGCTATCCAAGTCCGCTGTTGCCTGGCCCCATGTTCACCCAAAATCTCAAATCACTCCCCCATTCCTCCCGCTGGCCAGAGATCTGTTCACTCCTAGGCGTAGGATTAGGCATCTTAATCAGGCTGGTGCAGTACCTCAGCAACCGCTCCCTGTGGTTTGACGAAGTGGCCCTAGGCTTCAACCTCCTAGATCGCAGCTACCTAGAACTGCTCAACACCCTAGACAACAACCAGGCCGCCCCCCCACTATTCCTCTGGATTGAGAAATTTGCCATTGATACCTGGGGCAGCCATGAATATGTCCTCCGCTTTTTTCCCCTCATGGGCGGGCTCCTCTCCCTAGTCCTGTTCTATCGATTCACCCAAAAATTTGCCCAGGGTTGGGCCCGCCCCATTGCCATTCTTCTCTTCTCAGTCCAAGGCTACATCGCCTATTTTGCTAGCGAAACCAAGCCCTACAGCTGGGATGTGGCCATGGGGCTATGGCTATTTATGGCGGTCGCAGCCCTAGCCCACACCAAGCCCGCCCCAAAGAAACTTCTAACGGCGGGCATCCTAGGCACCATCAGCATTTGGCTGTCATTCCCCAGCATTTTCATCCTCGCAGCCGTAGAAGGGGTTAATATTCTCTCGCTACGATTATGGAAAGCCCCATGGCCCCATCTCAAAGACTTTTTACTCCGGCGTCTGCCCCTCTACGGGGGATGGCTCATCAGCTTTGGTGGCCTATATTTTGGCGTGATTAGCAAGACGCTTTCTAACACCGGCCTGGCCGATAGCTGGGCCGGTCGCTACCCCGACAACCTGTGGGATATACCCTGGCTATTCGACTCATTTGGCCGATTTTTCTATCGTCCCCTAGGCTTTTTCGGCCCCACCGACGGTGTTGCCATGGTGGCCTTTATCACAGGCTGCATTTTGTTATCCCGCCTCGCTAAGTTACGCCTGCTCTACCTCAGCAGCCCCATACTGGTTACCCTGCTAGCCGCCTTTCTCCACAAATATCCCTTTCGCGAGAGACTTATCCTATTTTTAACCCCATTTGCCCTTATTCTCTTGGCAGAAGGTATTGTTTTTTGGTTACAACGCTGGAATCAAAGGCCCCGCATATTAAGCCTTATC
>CALHGI010000455.1 GCA_938029995.1 uncultured cyanobacterium
ACTCATCTAGGGACTCAATGTCTATATTAGACGCACTGACGACGGGGTTAATAAACTCTGGGTTTTCGACAATGGCTTCAGGTGAACTTTGACTGTCAAAATCACCCTGCAGCTCCAATGCATCCTGAATCTCTTGCCACACTGCTTGCAGGTCTTCTGTCAATTCTGCCGGTGGGGTGGCGCTGTCAAGCTCTAATCCTTCTGCTAGGCCCGCGGTTTGATAAAACGTACGCAGATCAAATTCCAGTCGCTGCGAAATATTACCATCTTCAATGACCACCATTTCCCCAGCATAAAGTGGTTGTTGCTGTGAACCACTATCGTTGTAGGCCACCATGGCACCTGCTGGATTATTAGTTAAGGCTCCAACAAACGTTACCGGTGACGCGCAATGCCCTTCGGCCGTTAGTTCTGCCAAGCAACGCACCCGCACAAATAGAGCCGAGCCCTGAATGCCAGTGACGGCATTGGGGGTTTGTATGGTGGTACGTCCACGCCCGGGGGGAATTAATAATAAAACAGTGCCGTTAGAAAGCTGAAAGTTGCGAGTATTGGGAGTGAAGCGAAAAGTAGCTTGTTCCCCAACTCGGGCTAATGAACCATCATTAAATCGGAGCTCTGCCCGGGCAGATGCAGTAGTACGGAGGGCATCTCCAATACTCATGACATCGGAAACCCTGGCTAATCGGGCATTGTTACCAGTAGGAATCAGGTGAACGCGATTACGTAGGCTCTCAACTGTGGCCGATGTCAGTGACGTTTGGGCCAGAGCTTTAACTGGGGTCCCCAATACGAATGCGGTCCCTAATAGAAGTGAGCACCAGTTGACGGAAACTTTTTTCATAGTTAGGTATGGGGGCTCATCGGCAGGAATACTGGAGGATGCACCTGGAACATTAATTTTACTCTGCTCCATTAGTAATACTACCCAACTTCTTGGTGGCATGGCCACCATTTGTTTACAATTTCTTTAAAATACGACCTAGATCTTGTAATTTACTCAGTCTTTATCCTGATATTTCAGTATCTTTAATGGTCTGGGAAGAATATTTCTAATATTTTGTCGTAGGGTATCAAGGGTAGTGCTGATTTTGCACTGTATCTATAACTGATGTGCGGTCATACGGACTGTACGTTTATAGAAAATAATTACTGGGGAATTTCTGCCATGGAGCCGTTCTTTTGGGTCGGCTCGTTTTAAATTGCCAACTCCAATCAGTTGGTACTAGCAATATGGAACATCAATGATGGGGCTGTTTTCTGGGCCACGGGAGAGCATTCGACTCTTAGCTATATGTTTGGGGATGTGGGGCGTGCTAGACAGCAATGTCCTTGCTCAGGATGCTACGCTTCACCAGGATCGGGTGGATGGTGGTTTTGACTCTGTAGAGTTGGTGGAAGAGGTTCATTCCGTGGACCCATTGGCGGAGTCGTCGTTGTATGGCGATGATAGTCAGAGCTTGCCTACTGTTTTATTTGTGTCCAAGCTGGCGAAGCTCTCGCTGGAGAACTGTGAATGTAAGCAGCATTCTGGGAAACAAAGGTCTGCTGCTGGATCCTTGACATTGGCCAATGGTCATGGTGGCTCCCTTTCAGTGGTCAATGAATTTGAGCAGGATGGAACGTTAGCGCAGACAGATGAGTTAGAGTCCCATCCTGCTGAGTCTCATGAAACTGAGGGGAGGATGGACGATGAGTTGGGTATTTTGCGGGTGAGGCCGCATCCCCTTGGGATTGATGGAGAATTGGGTTTATTGCGTATTCGACCTACGGATGAGGTGCCCGTGGAAGTCGAACCTGAGCCGACGCGGCAAAACAGCGTCTTTTTAACGGGTCGGGCGAATGTTTATGGTGGTGGCAATCTATTTCGTACGCCTAATCCTATCGATGACCGTATTTATCAAGCTGGGGTGGGTATTTTCGCCTTTCCTCGCCTCTCTGAGGAAACCAATCTCATTCTGAGTGCTGAGGCTAACCTGGCACGGTATGAAGACTTGTCGGTGGTTGATTACAACGAGCTTCAGTTTCAGGCTGGCATTCGTCAGCGTTTAGGGCAGAGTAGCTATGGACAAATCAACTGGCGTTATCAAGATCTCAGTACGCCTGGCAGCGATTCCTTTTTTACGGCTAACTATATCGAGCTATTGCTAAGTCGGCGTGATATTCTCAACAACCGCACTTGGCTGGATGCTTACTATCAGGCTCGTGTGAGTAATAGCGATCCGAAAGAATTTAGTCGTTTTAGTCAAATTGCCACGGGTTCTTTGAATTATGGCTTTGATCCTCAAACCCGAGTTAGTTTGCTATATCAGCTATTTTTGGATGATTATACGGAAATCGTTCGGTTTGATACCTATCATCAAATACTTGCCCAGGTCAGCCATGACCTATCTAGTACGACGCGCATTAGTGTGTTTACTGGGGTGAGATTTGGTGACTCGTCCGTATCTGACATTAATTTTGACGACACGATTTATGGGGCCAGTATCAATGTCAACTGGCCATTGTTTTAGTTAAGGGGCCTCTAGTTAGTTAGGGGCCTTTAGATAGATGGACGGATCATCTTTAGCGTGAGGCTGCTGGCAGGTGTGGACTAACCGAAGTGGCCAGCTGCTCTAGCATTGTTTGAGTTGTTTCAAAGTTAACGCAGGCGTCCGTAATGCTCTGGCCATAAACAAGGTCGTCTAAATTTTGGGGAATGGGCTGATTGCCAGATTTAATATGGCTTTCAATCATTACGCCAAGAATATGACGGGAACCTAACTGGAGCTGCTCGGCTACGTGGCTGAGGACGACTGACTGTTGCTGGTGTTTTTTGTTGGCATTAGCATGGCTACAATCCACCATTAGCCTGGGGTTGAGCCCTGCTTTGGTGAGCTGCTCCACAGCCTGCTCGACGCTGTTGACATCGTAGTTAGGTCCATTTTTGCCTCCGCGTAGAACCAAGTGCCCGTCGGGATTGCCAGTGGTAGTGACAATGCTGGCTAAACCACTGTGGTTAATGCCAAGGAAATGATGGGAACGGCTGGCCGCCAACATGGCGTTGGTGGCGGCTTGGAGGCTGCCGTCAGTATTATTTTTAAATCCGATGGGCATCGACAGCCCAGAGGCCATTTCTCGATGGGTTTGACTTTCCGTGGTGCGCGCGCCGATGGCTGTCCAGGAAATGACGTCGGCAATATATTGGGGGGTAATGGGGTCCAATAGCTCCGTGGCGGCTGGGAGACCCATTTCGGCGAGGTCAATCAATAGCTGCCGCGCTAACCGCAGTCCCTGGTTAATGTCGTAGCTACCGTCTAGGTGAGGGTCGTTGATTAATCCTTTCCAGCCAATGTTGGTGCGAGGCTTTTCGAAGTAGACCCGCATTACGATTTCTAGCTGATCGGAAAGGGACTCCCTGAGTTTGACTAGGCGCTTGCCGTAATCATGGGCTGCGGCTACATCGTGTACAGAGCAAGGTCCCACAATCACCAGTAGGCGACGATCTTCGTTGTAGAGAATATTGCGGATGCGATCGCGGGTTTTAGCCACTAATTCTGCGGCTGATTGGGTGAGGGGCAGTTCCGCATGGATCATGGCGGGACTGATCAATGGCCGGGTTTCAACCACGTGTAAATCTTGCGTTTGATGCATAGCAGAAGGAGAAGCGCGACGGAAAGCCATTAAGACCTAGCCACATAGGGAGATAGGCCCAGCACTAGCTTTGGATGTATCCATTGTGACAGGTCGTGAACGTAACGAGTGTAACCTCAAGGATTGATTAATCGCTGGGAAAAATCGTCCCAGCTAATGTGCCGTTCTAGGTAATTTGGGCAATTGGGTTGATAGGGACCGGCTAATCGGTCGATCTCTATAATCGTTGCATCGTCGGGTAGGACGGGGACGTCTGGATCAGCGGCCGTTGGCCGCACCAGGGAGCTGGAAAATCCTTTGAAAATCAGAATTTGATCCGATTCCTCCCCCACTTCGATCGAGACTAGCAAGACCTCCTGGGGATGCTGCAGCGTATATTGCTCCAGCCGTTTCTCAATCGAGATTGTCATGACAGAAGGAATCGCTTACTGGTTTAGAGCAGACCGTCCCTGGCGCCCCAGTTTGACAAATACAAAATAGCTTAGGGTCAGGACATAGGCCACCAAGGCTAAAATTGCCCAAAAGCCTAGGAACCCCGGGGTAAACCCAGCATGGAACGATTGCCGGAATAATAATGGAGCCTCTAGCCATACCTGACAACTGTCCCTTGCGAAGGCCGTTTGGGAGAAGGCACAACGTAAAAATGGCAGCTGAAACAGGACTCCTAGGCCGCAGTAGAACGTGATGCCCCAGCGCCAGGTGCTAAAGGCAAGTTTTCGGAATGAAAAGGGCTGCTCACGAATCTCTTCATTTAGATCGGCCCAAAACCATAGGGATAGGGGGATCAACACCCGCGCCATGGTCGCCGTTAAAAAGCTAAAGGGGAGTCCTGCAATCATTAGATATACCGTGATTGCCAGCAAACTGGAGACCTTCCAATAAATGACGATTAGCTGTTGGATGACCTCAGCCCGCGCCACCAGTGCCCAAACCAAAAGAATCAAAGGGCATAGCACTGTGAATAGTACTGCCAGACGATAGTCTGTCCAAACCAATGATTGTAAAACTGAAGAACTCGGCATGAATAAAGGGGATGGCGCGTTATGAAAACGCTCTCTAGATTAGCATCGTGGGGTTGCACATCGGCATGGTCGCCATGGCTCCCTTCCTGTGGGGCTGAACAATTAAGGCCAAGCCCTATAGAACTAGGGACTTGGCCTTAATGTACCCAAGTTTATTGATATCTAATGATATCGTCAGCCCATGGGATTCACGGGCATGGGGTTTGAACGGTCGCTGTGCTTAGTCTTCGTAGATGCGGCACTCGTCTGCTTCAGGATTTTCATCGCAGTAGGTTTCAAAGTTAGTCTTAGGCTTTTCAGACTCACGTTGATGGGAGGCTTCGGCTTGCAGCTCTTCCACCGCATCCCAGGCCGCTGCACAATTTTCAGAGCCGGTACCTTCAGTGGTGCAAACCTCGCGAGCGGTCTTGAGTTCTTCGGAAATCTTTTCTTGAATATCGTTCATAATCTTATGGCCTACCTTGGCTTGCAACGAATTATTTGATTTGAAATTACGCTTTGCACGAACAACCAGTGGCTTGTTTAGAGTTTTCCACCGGAAGCGGCATCGCGTTAGGGGTGGTTTACGTTTCTATGGTAGCTGTGGTTCTTTGAAACCCGTTGTATCTAAAGAAGCATTTTGTAATTGGGAGAACGTGGCTATCATCAAGGTATGCTTAATTGCATAATTTTCGGTGTGGTTTTTTGGGGTGGAAAACCCTGTAGTCAATGATGTTGACCTTGTGTTGACCATCGCTTCGATGACCTAGATGTAGGCTGATATGAGCCGGTATCGTCAGTTTGCTCCTCGTACTGGAATCACCCCGTTGGCTTAATATCAGGATGCCGAGGGCTAGACTGGTTTAATATCCTGATTTAATTTTACAGATTATTGAGTTTGCCACCCTTGCCACCAAACGCTATGAAATGGGCCAGTGCTGTCTCTACCGACCCTTCACTAGAGCTTGCGCTGCGGGAGGTGGTGGACCAAGGGTTAGCCCAGCTAGGCACAGCCCCTGATTTGGCCATTATTTTCATTTCTTCGGCTTTTTCGAGCGAATATTCCCGTGTATTGCCTTTGCTCAAAGGACCGTTAGCCGGTGCTCATATTATTGGCTGCAGTGGCAGTGGGGTTATTGGTAGAACCCATGGTGGCCAGTTGGAGGAGGTTGAAGAAACCGCTGGTATTAGTTTGACGGTTGCCCATTTGCCCGATGTCACAATACAGGGGTTTCATTTATCCATTGATGAGCTACCTGATTTGGATAGTCCACCCAGTGAGTGGACTGAAATTATTCAGGTGGCTCCGGCGGATAAGCCCCACTTTTTATTGATGGCTGACCCTTTTGCTTCGGGGATGAATGATCTGTTGCAGGGGTTAGATTTTGCCTATCCAGACTCGGTAAAGTTGGGTGGTTTGGCGGGTATTGAGAGCATCAATCGCAGCTGTGGATTGTTTTGTGGTCAGCAGCTGTATCGCCAAGGGGTGATTGGTGTGGCACTGTCTGGAAATATTGTGATTGACCCCATTGTGGCCCAGGGCTGTCGTCCCATTGGTCCTACTTTTCGTGTGGTTGAGGGCGATCGCAATGTGGTCAATCAAGTGGCGGCTCAATTGTCCCAGGCAGAGGCTGATGTGCAAACACCCCTTGAGGCTTTGCAGGAGCTGTTTCAGACTTTGGATGAACCGGACCGCCAGTTGGCTCAAGAGTCGCTGTTTATTGGTTTGGCCCAGAGTAATTTTAAGCAGTCCCTAGGCCAGGGCGATTTTTTGATTCGTAATTTGGTGGGTGTGGACCCCAAGGTGGGGGCGATTGCGATTGCTGATCGAATTCGTCCAGGCCAACGGATTCAATTTCACTTGAGGGATGCTCACACGGCGCAAGATGAGCTAGCGGTGCTTTTAGAGAATTATCGGCTAGGTAGCCAAGGACAGGCGGCTCCCGCAGGCGCGCTCCTGTTTGCTTGTAGTGGTCGGGGTACCAGCCTATTTGATGTGCCTAATTGCGACACTGAGCAGTTTAGTCAACAGCTAGGACCCGTGCCCCTGGGAGGGTTCTTTTGTAATGGTGAGATTGGTCCGGTGGGTAAAACCACGTTTTTGCACGGGTTTACCTCGGTCTTTGGCCTTTGCCGGGGGGTAGACAACTAGATGTTTCTAGGTTGTTTAAGGGATTAGGTTGGGTTGGAGTCTGTGGCTGCAATAACTTTGGGCTCTGTCGTGCTGTGAGCCGGTAGCTCCATCGTGGTGGTGGCGAGTTCTAAGAGTGCACCTTCGGGGAGAGCTTTGATATATTGCCAGGCTTCTTGGAGCTGTTGGCGACCGCTGGTGGTGCTGAGCTGACTCAGGCAGCTGAGGAGTGCGATCGCAACCGCGAAAACCACGGTCCGACGCAGTGTGGGTGAGGACAATGGACGCCAGAGGCGCTTGGGGGGAGTGGGGACCTGGAGAGGAGGCTGGGCCTGAACCGGGGCTGTCCGAATTGCTTGCCGTAGCATGAGTAAGCGCTGATACATTTGCAGGGTATGGGGCTCATCCATCAGCCATTGGGCTACCTGCTGTCGTTCTTCAGCGGTTACTTCATCATCAAGATAGGCGCTTAGAAGCTCAAACCGCTCCTCTTCGTTATAGGTGCCAGAGTGTTCCGTTTTGTGCCCAGGGGCATCTACAGACGGGGATGGTGTCTCATCGGCCCGTTCTGGCGAGATGTCAAAAGGCTCAACTTCTCCAGAAGAGCGGCTTTTATCAAAGGAAGCATGATGAAAGGGCATATCGTTTGGACCTTAATCTACCAGT
>CALHGI010000456.1 GCA_938029995.1 uncultured cyanobacterium
GTAGACAACTGGAACTGAGCGCAACAGCGCACCCAAGCTCTTGCTATGGGTGTTGCTGGCTAACTGATGCCTTCCACCCCTTCCTGGCTGGCTCACCGCTAATATGAAGCAGAGGAAGCGTGTTGGGCGAGACCGCTATGACATTTACCTTGATCGACGTGACGACCGCCTCATTGCGGAAGGGGTGCTGCCGGATGCGAAGGTGCGAGGGGTCAACAGCGATGAGCGGCATCAACCGATGCATGGGTTCATCGGTTAGCCATACTGGCTCCCAAGCCCCGTAGATCTATGAGTTCATGGATCTACGGGGCTTTGCAGTTATTATCCACTAGCAATAATTAGCCCAGATAGAACGATGCGCCAAGCAATAGTCCGCCCCTTTAAACTGCTACAAATAGCTTGCCAAAAAGTGTGGCCCATATATTTGTGGCTTGTCCTCATATCTGGGCTCAAAGTTGCAAGTAAATCAATTCCATACACATTGGCCCCAGAGCCTCTAGTCTCAGCGTCGGGGATGGGAGCTATTTCATTCATCTACCAGCATCTAATAAATCTCTTGCTAACAGGAATTCTGATCGTGCTGACTCATCAGTGGCATAAGCATCAGACAGTATCCGTTATATCTGCGATCATGCTTTCTTGGCGGCGATTTTGGCCACTATTAATCACCAATATTGTGAGTTCTTTGTCGAGGTTGATCTGGTTGCTGCCCACCATCATCCCCTTAACCTTGAGCAATTTAAAGGGTCATCCTTCAATGCAATACGACCCCATGGTCATGATCGTTGGTTTTCAGCTCCTATCTATAGCAATTGGGATGTGGTTCTTTGCGGTGCCCTATGCGGTCTTACTAGAGCGTAAATCGATAGTTCAGTCTCTTCGATTTAGTATCCGGATTGTATGCAATCACTGGTTTTTAGTGCTGGTCGCTCTCTTGAGCTATCAGATAATATTTTCGCTGCCCAGCCTGATAGCGTGGCAAGGAGGCGAAATATCGCCAAGCATTAAGCTATTGGTTCAAGCGATAGGCATATTGATTGCGCCCATTCAGGTATATGTCTATTTGCTGTTATTCAACGCAATTAATCCTCCTTCGACGTCCACTGAACAAGCCATGTAAGCGTCGTAATTACATGAGGTTAATGTGCTAGGCTCAGCGGCTAATGTGCTGCTTTGTAAAATCCGTCTATTGAGGCTTTACACGCCATTCCCAGGGGCTATGTTGCGTTTTTAAACGTTAAACCTAGGACGTTCTAGCCACAACGCTAACCTTGGAGGTGTTATCAATCAAACATATTGAGACACACCATGACACAGACGTCTTTAAGCCCCAGCGTCATTCTGCGTGATGCATTGAGCCGAGTAGGACCAGTATTCATACCGCTTGCAGTATTAGCCTTGCCTGCCAATATTCTGCCGCTGCTTATTCCTGGTGCAGCCCTCAAGGGAGTTTTCAATTTTGTATTAGCTATCGTAGTGGGCCCGATTTTAGGTGGAGCCAGTATCGCATTAGCCAATCGAGCTTTGGCCAATGAAAATATAGATTTGGGAACGGCCTTGGCTATGGCATGGCAGCGAGCGGGCCAGCTGATTCTGACATCAATACTGTTGCTGGTCATTTTAATACCGAGTTTTCTGCTGCTGTTGATACCCGGCATTTATTTGTCCGTAAGACTCTTTGCCTCACAATACGAGGTGATGTTAGGGCGTCATTCTGCCATCGATGCATTGAAGGCTAGCTGGGAGTTGACTGAAGGCCGCTGGTGGGAAATCTTTTGGCCCACATTTGCGATCGCAATTATTATCGGCCTACCCATCGGAATCCTTAGCGCTATCTTTATGAATGCGGCCTTTGGTGGCTGGATCACCGGACTGCTGGGCGTGGTGCTCACCCCTGTGCTGTTGATGTCATTTTTGATGATTTATAAGGTAGTCAAAGGACAAACCATCGCAGCCGCCTAAATCGGCAGGGTCCGTCCAGTGCTGACCACGACACTACGACCGTAAGCACCGCACTGCTTCCAACATTCCCCGAGCCTTATTGAGGGTTTCCTGGTACTCATTTTCAGGTACCGAATCGGCCACCAGACCAGCCCCTGCTTGAACGCTGATGCGGTGCCTGCCATTTTCTTGACGCTCTACCACCATGGTGCGAATGGTAATAGCGCTGTTGAGCTGCCCTTCGAAGTCGTAATAGCCGTAGACTCCAGAATAGGGACCCCGCCGACAAGGTTCGAGATCATTAATAATCTGCATGGCACGAATTTTGGGAGCACCGCTGACTGTTCCCGCCGGAAAGGACGCTTTGAGGAGGTCCCAAGCAGTTTTATCGGGGGCCAGTTCACCTACGACATTACTCACGATGTGCATCACGTGGGAATAGCGTTCGATAATCATCAGCTCATCAACACTCACGGTGCCGCTGGCGCACACACGACCCAAATCATTGCGCCCTAAGTCCACCAACATGACATGCTCAGCAATTTCCTTGGGATCTGCCAATAGGTCCGCAGCATAGGCATCATCTTCAGCCGCTGTTTTGCCCCGGGGACGAGTGCCCGCAATGGGACGCAGTATGGCGGTCAGAGTCTTATCGTCACCTTCTCGGGTGGCTTTGACCATCACTTCAGGGCTAGAGCCAATAATCTGCCAGTCCTGGAAGTTGAAGTAGGCCATGTAGGGCGACGGGTTGACCAGACGCAGGGACCGATAGAGGTCAAACGGGTTACCGCTGTAGTCGGTGGTCAGGCGCTGTGAAATCACGGCCTGAAAGATATCGCCAGCCTTGATGTGGGCTTTGGCCGTTTCTACACTCTGGCAAAATTCGTCTTTGCTACGGTTGCTGGTATAGCTCAGTTCCACCTCTGGGTTACTGCCGGGTGGAGTCCAGGCCAGTCGGCTATCTTGGCTAGCGAGGGGAAGATTGAGCTTGTGGACCAAATTGGCAATGCGATCGCAACTAGCCTGATAGGCCTGGGCCAGATCGACCTTTGGATCACGCAAGTCAGCATAGCTAACGGCCCATATTTTCCGTTTAACCTGGTCAAAAATGAGCAAGCTATCCACCTGCATCCATAAACCATCCGGCAAATCATCGGCTTGGGCTGGATGGGTGGTCACAGTGGGCTCAATCCAAGTGATCAGCTCATACCCCCAAAAGCCAAACAGTCCCCCAATGCCCGGCGGCAGCTCCGGCAGCGTGATGGGACGATAGGGGGCCAAACAGTTCGACAGAATATCAAATGGATTACCGCTAAACGTCTGCTCAGTCCCATCCCGAAATCGCTGGGTGGTGGTGTTCCCCCGGGCTTCTAGCACCCACAGCGGATCACAGCCCAACAAACTGTAGCGGCCAATATTTTCCCCCCCTTCCACCGATTCCAACAAAAAGCTATAGGGCTGCCCCGCGCACACTTTGCACCAAGCCGACACAGGGGTATCCAAATCGGCAACCCACTCTTGGTATACCGGCACAAAGTTACCCTGCTGCGCGAGTTTAGTGAACGTGGACAGATCTGGAAAAATCATGGAAGGTTGGGGCTGTGGGCATAAACCACCTCTAAAACGTCGCAGTGCTCCCGAAGGCAACCACAAATCTAGAAATGGGAGATGTTCATTAAGCCTGCCTTAGGGGTTGAACCCTTGGCAAGCGAGCAAATTAAGATCAGGGCCTAAAAACGATAACGTCTGGGCAATCGCGAAAAAACGGATAGCCCCCAAATTTGGCCATGGGCGATCAAGTTTCCATTAAAAAGAGGCAGCCATAGGACTGCCTCTTCAAAATCGTAGTAATTAGCGTTCAGCTGATTGCTAGGAAGCGCACTCAGCCATACCTAAACTTCGTAGGGCTGCTTACCACTGAATTTGATGGTTGCAGGGTTAGGATTCGCACCAATGTTGCGATCCTTCTTGCCATTGTAATCACGGCCTTCATTCACCTTCTCGGGAACGACACCATCCGCAGGGTGCAGGTAAGTGGTTTCGCCCGTGGGTAGGACCCGGTAGATTTTATAGTCAGTAATTCTGGGCTTAAACTTAGTCTTAAGTTGACGGCTGAGAGCTAAGCACTGCTCTTTGCGAGCAAGGTAAAGCATATTCTCGCCTGCATTCATGATAGCGACACCACCTGTGGGCATTTCAAAGGCTTGCTCCTTTGCACTGCTCCAAGTGATGACATACTTTTCTTCCCGTTCAGCAGCAGAGAGAAGACCTCCCGTACTGCCACCAAAGATCGGAGTCTTGCCAGTAATTTCTTCAGACATGGAAATAGTATCTCTCAACCTTGTCGCTCATCAATTTATCACTGCGTATGACGTTGTTTACATTGTTTGTGAGGAAGCGTAATAGTTCTTCAGAGTATTTGAGCCTGTCCATGGATATCGGTGACAGCGATCCATCAGGGTTATAAATCAAACCGTTCAAACCGGTCCATTGCCGTCGATAATAAAGATATATTTAAATATTTGTTTTCCAAGCCTGCCGTGCAACTCCTCAAAACCCGTTCGCTACAAACCCTATTGGCAGATAGTTTGACCATCTTTTGGAGCGACTGGTTAGATTTGCGGGTGCGTATCCCCCAAGTGGCCGCCTCCGGTTTGGTGTCTCCGCTCATTTATATTCTGGCCTTTGGGTTAGGTCTGGGCAGTTCCCTAGATCAGGTGGCTCCCCCCCCCGTCGGGGACAGTTATTTGGAGTTCATTTTGCCGGGGATGGTGGCCCTATCGTCCATGGTGATCAGCTTTGGGGGGACTACATTTTCCATTTGTGGGGAACGGCTATTTACGAAGAATTTTGAGGAAATACTCTTATTTCCCGTTCATCCCCTGGCGATACACCTGGGAAAAATGCTGGCGGGAATCGTGCGCGGCATTTTGACCGCTGGATCTGTGATTTTGGTGGCGGTGCTGTTTACCCGTGATGTGTGGAGCTTTATCAATCCGCTGTTTTTGCTGCTGCTGATCCTCAACTGCGCTGTGTTTGCAGGCCTGGGGGTGATTGTGGGACTCAACGTCAAGTCCTTGGAAAGTGTGGGGCTGTTTAATAACTTTTTGATTGTGCCCATGTCGTTTTTAGGGGCAACATTCTTTGATCCTTCTACCCTGCCCCCGGTGCTTAAGGGCATTGTTTATCTGCTGCCGCTCACCTATACAACGGTTGGATTGAGGGCCGCTGCATATCAGCCCCTAGCCCAGTTTCCTTGGTACTCAATTCCGGTGCTATTGGTGGTTGCGATCGCGCTGTCCATCGTCGGAGCCTATCAATTTTCCCGCCAACAGGACTAGTGGTCCATCAAAACTAAGGACGAGGCTCGTGCAGCGTTAAACGATATGCAGAGTCCCCCGTTACTCTTTACTCTGCACCAAGACTCATCCCAATTGTTATTAGAGTTGACGCTAGGCAAGAACAGCGTCCCGGCAGGGTCCCCTAGCTAGCAATGGCACTGGGCATCGAATGGGATGGAAAATTGGCCACTTCGGTCGGCGGCTGGGGAAAATCTTCCGCTAGCAAAGCATCCTCAGAACTCGCATCAGAAATAGAGTCAAATTCAAGGGGCTGATCCCGCAGCTGCGAAAAAATGCGATAGGTGCTCAGGGTGGACGCTGCTACATCGCCATCGCCAATCCGCACGAGATTATACATGGTGCCACTGGCATAGACCGTAAACGTGACCCGAAACACTTCAAAAAAGTTGATCACCCAGCGGCAATCTTCCTCCGAATAGGTCTCGTAGTAACGAATCAGGCTAGCAATGCGCAGCTCAAGATGGGACTGGACATGGGGACAAAATAAAGCAACCTTGAGCAATAAAATGACCAGCACCATGGGGTTACCCTGGGCCAAAAACATGCTGAAAAGGTTGGCTGGTTTTTCACCATCCTCGGTGGTCAAGCTGTCTACCACACGCTTACAGGTCCGCAAAACCAAGGCATCGGTGAGGGTGTCTTCGTTGTGATGGCGATAAAACGTTAGGACGGCATCAGGCAGCTGAGCCTTAAGGGATTGGGTGACGGGCCCCCTCGGCAAGGCATAGACCAAGTAGTGCAGAAGAGCACGCTTAAAGTCCCAATAATTCAACTGATCGCACTGCTTATGCAATAAATTAGCCAGGTTCTCGTAGCCAAATCGCCCAGGCTGCAGCAATAGCATCTTGATTAAGTTGATAGCCGCTTCCCCTAGCACCGTTGGGTTATCCACGGTGGTACTGGGGGAGTCCATCTGAGTTTTGGCCGTATACATGGCCAAGTCAAAGCGGAACTTAGACTTCAGCTGGCAGGAAAGATTACGAGCCGCCTCACGCTGCTCTAAAGGATTATTGAGATTGAGATATTGGGGAGCTAACAAATAGGATGTGTACCGCCCACTCCAATGCTCGCTGTGGTCGTAACGAGCGGCAAATAGCTTCAGATCTTGAAAGTCCTGACTCAGCACAAAGGCTCGCATCCAATTGCGTAACCGTTTAAGAATCAGCGAAACCCCCGGTCGCATTAGAGCGCGATCGTCAAACATTTTGATCAGGGCTCGAATGGCGTCGGGTCGACGTTGAATTCCCCAGTTGTTAATCAAGATGTAACAAACGCGTTTGAGGGTGAAGAGAAACTGCTGTTCGCTATTGGCAATAACAATGGAATAGAGAGCCACGGGAAGATCGGACTCGGTGGATGACTCAATATAATCCACAAAGAGACGGCGGAAGGTAGCCAACACAGTGTCCACAGGGTCTGTCTGAACACTGTAGAGAAAGAAGTCGTATAGGATGTGTTGGGCGTTTTGAATATCTGTACGCGCCATAGTCACCGGAAACTTAATCAGGAACCTACATACTGCCAGCTCAGTTTACCCAGATGAATAAACATTTTCCGGATGCCATAGGCCCCTTGCCCCCACTGGAACAGTAGCGAATGCATCCAAATAGCTGGCGATTTAGACCGTAATATCGAGGAGTTAAACGTGCTGAATGTTATGGCTAGCTGCCCGGAGTTCAAAATAGGGATGATCGCTGCAAGCTAGAGATAACAACAGCTATGGGCAACGTAGTTGACTGAAAATTTGCTCAAAATGCTATAAAGCAGAATAGCTGCCTGGTTCCTTAAGAGCTAGGCAGAGGTAGATTATTGGTTTCTATTTCTACCATTTTAAGGGAAAACCGAGTCTGCCGCCACTTAGGACACCCTGATGCGGGGAAATTAGGCACATTTCCTAGGCATTCCGTCCACTGAACTAGACTGCGGCAGGAGTATGCAGTTCGAGCTTGAGTTGAAAAATACGCTGAATCACCTCGGCCACCGATCGATCAGGGGTGGAGGCTCCGGAAGTAATGCCAATGACAATTTGTCCCTGGGGTAACCAATTGTCTGAGATGGTTGTGGTTTGGTGCAATGGTTGGTGCTCAATGTGGTTACCAGGCCCCAGGCGACTTGGCCCATCAATGTGATAGGACGGAATACCCCGCTCAATGGCGATTTCTTGCAAGTGGGTGGTATTGGAAGAGTTAAAGCCACCAATGACCACCATCA
>CALHGI010000457.1 GCA_938029995.1 uncultured cyanobacterium
AGCGCCTCGGCAACTTATAGGGTAGCCTTACGAGAAAACTAGGCATTTGTCTGAATAACATCCACTTGGAATGTATAGGTCAATACTAGTTGCAACAGATAGCTACCCCCGTTGACAATGTGCCAGTTTACCAACAGTTAATCAACTGGAATGGGTGTATAGCCTGTATCATCTAGACCAGAAGAGCTAAGTGATAGTGACAATTACCTGGTTTAACCCAGTCACATTAGGATAGATTTCTCGGAGTTGTTGAAAACAACAAGGTTGCTAAATGGCACAGCAGATCATAAATACTCAGAATTCAATGGTGCTGGTCCCCAAAAAGCGGTCAGCCTGGCTAGGCTGTAGGCGCTTAGCAGCTTGGAGTCTAGAAGTTGGTCTGGTGGCCATGGGGGCAGTTCTGCCCTGGGGGGCCGGGCAGTATGTCCTTATGAACACCCAGGTGCCCCCCATAGCTGAAGAAATCGCTGAAGACACCTCCACACAGCAAACTTCAGCGATCAACCAGGTAGATAGTTTAGTCCCCCTCAATCCCCTCGCCAGCAGTGCCCAGGAGGGTTGGGCTCGTATCGCCCAAATTCCGCCCCATCAATTGCATCGTACCGTACCATACGCCACCAATATTCTCTGGACCATGGCGCTGATAGCACCGGTGGTGATTGCCGGAGGGCAACTGGTGCAAATGAGCCAGACGGGAAAGACGTGGCCCAAGCGATGGTTGGGTATTCGGGTACTTTCAACGGCCAGTGGCCAGCTTAAACTGCAGCAGGTTGTGCTGCGAGAGCTGGGGCGTTGGGGACTTCCCCTCATCGTCGTGGGAGGGGTTAGCCTGGCCACCAATTTTTCATTGGGTCTACTGACTCCAGCCATGGTGGGTCTGCTGGCCATGGCTGAGGGTGCAACGGGGGCCTCAGCCAGTAAACGATCGTGGCATGATCGCCTAGCCAAAACCCAGGTGGAACTGGCAACAGCTGGCTACCTACCCATGGACACCACCATGGCGAATGAGCCGCCGTGGATTGCGTCTCCCGCCCGGGGGGAGTCCCTAGTCTATTCTCCGCCATGGAGCAATGCGCTCTCGTCCCAGGGTAGCGGGGCGGTTCAACTCTACGGTGAAACAGCCAATGACGATGACTGGTGGCTGATGGAAGCTGAGGGCAATCTAACTTCAATAGTTTTAGCCCCTCGGACCTTGCCAGCCAAGCAAAATGGCGGTGGCAGCCTGGTTGTGACCAGTAAACCCGCTAAATCGGAAAAGCGCCCATGGCTGCTATTAACCTGCGGCATGGTGGCGGCCTGTGGTGCTGGTTTTGGCCTGGGCCGAGTCACCCAATCACCGGCGAAGGCCCAGGCTGAGGACGATATTTTCTTACAAACGGCCCAGGCTCTCTTGGCCCAAACCCAATCTGGCGGTGATTACAGCGCGGCTATCTTGATGCTGGGCCAGGTGGACGACCCCCGTACTGCCCACTATTTAACCGATCTATTAAGCCAAACGTCTCAACCAGAAACCTTAGCCACCATACAACAGGCCCTAGTCAGTCAGGGTTTAGACAGTTTGTCGCCCTTATTAGCGTTGAGCCGCGCCCTAGAAAATGATCTAAACCAACCCTTAGATACCGACACTCGCAACAGCCGACTAGAACAACGCCATGTGGTCCAAAGTGCGATCGCAAAGCTCCTAGCCATCCACAGCAATGAACTGGTCGGCACCAGTCTAGATCGCATTAACCTGGGCCAATACCATGACTCAGACCGAGCTTTTCGCCTGATTCAGCCGGGGTTACTGGCAGCTGGAACCAGCTGGCAAGGGGCCAACCTCAGTCAGGCTAACCTAGCAGGAGCAAGCTTTTTTGACGTGGGGGCGGATGGCAGAGCGGATTCCTATGACGACAGGATCAGCGACTTCAGTGGCAGCACCCTGGTGGCCACAAGCTTAGAAGATGCCAACCTACAAGGCGCACAGCTGACCAATGCCAACCTCAGACGGGCCGACCTTAAGGATGCCAATTTAGCCTATGGCAATCTTGAACGCTCCCAGTTGACTAACGCTCAGCTCATCCATGTCAATGCCCCCCAAAGTCATTGGCAAGGAAGTAACTTAGTGGGGGCAGATCTGACCCAGGCAGTCTTTAACAGGGCTGATTTTACCCAAGCCAGGCTCAATCGGATTGAGGCGGCCCACAGCAGTTGGACCCAGGCCACCCTAACCCAGTCCGACTGGGTGGGGGCCAACCTCATCAACGCAGATTTCAGTCAGACCGTGCTGACCCGGGCTAATTTTCAAGGGGCGAACCTGGACAGTGTGAATTTTAGCCAGGCGGATTTGAGACAGGCTAATTTACGGGAGACCGATCTGCGACAAGCTCAGTTAACCGGCGTCAATCTGGCTGATGCCGACTTAGCCGGTGCCATCTTCCATGACGGCACCAGTATCAATAATAGTTTTATTACGCCCAACGCCCAGTTGAGCTCAGCCAACCATCTGCGGGGGGTGAATTTTAGCCGGGCGCGCAACTTGGATAGCCGCCAGTTAAACTACATTTGTGCCCAGGGGGGGATTCATCCCACCTGTAAGAGCACCCCCTAGGAACGGGCTGAACTCAAAAAGTTAGCACACCCATGCAACGGACTCGTTTAAACACATTAGTGGAACAAGTAGGCCGCCGCTTTAGCCAATGGGTTTTTAACCCTTGGCGACGCATTTCTTTGGCGGTCATCAGTTTGCTATTTGGCAATTTCTTTGCCACGGCCATTGCGGCGACGGCGGGTCAAACAGCCGAAGTGGATATTGTCATCGCCGCCATTTTAGTTGCCATGGTGGAGCTAATTAGCTGGGTACACCATCGATCGCGGGCCCAAGATCAGCGCACGGTGCTGCCTGAAATGCTCAACTCATTTAAATTGGGCATGGTCTACGGGCTCTTTGTTGAAGCGTTTAAACTCGGGAGCTAGGGGCATCGCATGAATGGATTTGAGCAGTTGGACAGCCCGCTGCTGAATCCCCCGCCAGTCTTGGTGACGCACATGTCCATCTTCAAATAAACCACTGGAAATACCCACGGCGGTTGCCCCGGCGGCTAATAAATCAGCTGCATTTTCAACGGTGACTCCCCCTGAAGGGATAAGGGGAATATGTCCCATGGGCCCCTGTAAACATTCGAGGTATGTGGCTCCACCAAAGGCCTTGATGGGGAATACCTTAACGCTAGTGGCACCGGCCTCCCAAGCGGTCAATATTTCTGTGGGGGTCATGGCCCCTGCCACGGTGGGAATGTGCACCGTTCGCCCGTGGTTTAACAAATCTAGGGATGTGTGGGGGCTAAAACAGAACTGGGCACCGGTTGCGATCGCAACCCGCAGATTTTCTTCCGTCAAAATAGTCCCTACGCCCACGGTGCAATGGGGCAACGCCTGTTGAATAGCCTGTAGTAAAGCAACGGGCTGGTAGCTATTCCACGTAATTTCCAGTAAATGGATGCCCCCTTCCGCCGCCGCTAGGGCCATATTCAAACCGATCTCCACCGTTTCGGCACGAATTACAGCAATCACCCGATGACTGCGCAACGTACGGAGCCATCGCTGCTGATATTCAACGGGCTGTCGCGGCTTCAACCGCTGGGGGACCGAATGTAGTGCTGTCATAAATTACTAAAGTGGACACCTGAAGTGGGCATTGGAAGTGGACCTTGTGTTACGCCCATTGTGCGGTTACCCATCCTTTTTAAGGACACATCTTAGGCTTTTAGACGAATTTGCAATACAGAAGTTGTTACTTGTGTAATCAGTGTTAAAGATTCACCAATCCATGTAACAAATCCATGGGGAAAATCCATGGAAAAAACGTTAGGGTGCCCAGGGCAACGGAAAAAGCCCGGACCCAAAACAAAAGCCGCAGGAAAACCTGCGGCTTTGAATGTCAAACTCTTTAGGAATAAGACTGAGAAACGTCTAGGGGTAATCCATGTCGTTGATTGGACAGATAACCATCCAATCAACGAAAAATGGACATCACCTAAGCAATACTCGCCATGCTGACATTGTTGTCAATGAGCAGTCGCTGCAGCTCATCCGAATCAACCGTTTCCTTATCCACTAGCATGTCCGCTAGCTGATCTAGAACGTTACGGTTTTCCACCAGAACCTGCTTAGCACGGTCGTAGGCAACATCAACCAAGCTACGGACTTCTGCATCAATCACAGCCGCCGTTTCCTCGGAGAAGTCTCGCTCTGAGGCGATGTCACGTCCTAGGAAGGGATTCCCCTGCTGACGTCCCAGGGCCACCGGTCCCAGCTTCTCGCTCATACCAAAGCGGGTCACCATTTGACGCGCAACGCGAGCGACCTGCTGTAGGTCGTTAGAAGCACCTGTGGTCACTTCCTCATCTCCAAAGATGATTTCCTCAGCCAAACGACCACCTAGGGCGACGGCCATCTGATTTTTCAGATAAGAGCGTGAATACAAACCGGATTCCAAACGCTCTTCACTGGGGGTAAACCAGGTCAGACCACCGGCTTGACCGCGGGGAATGATGCTGATCTTCTGCACAGGATCGTAATCGGGCATCAAGGCACCCACCAGGGCATGGCCCGCTTCATGGTAAGCCACCAAAGACTTGCGCTTCTCACTCATCACCCGATCCTTCTTCTCGGGACCAGCCAAGACGCGATCAATCGCATCGTTCACTTCATCCATAGAGATTTCGGTCAAGTTGCGACGAGCCGCCAAGATAGCCGATTCGTTCAGCAGGTTAGATAGATCAGCACCGGTAAACCCAGGGGTACGACGGGCAATCTTCTCCAGGTCAACATCCTTACTGAATGTCTTCCCGCGGGAATGGACACTCAAGATTTCGAGACGACCGGAGTAGTCGGGACGATCCACAACCACCTGGCGATCGAAACGACCTGGGCGCAATAGGGCAGCATCCAGAACATCGGGGCGGTTAGTGGCGGCGATGATGATGATGCCGGTATTCCCTTCAAAACCATCCATTTCGGTCAACAGCTGGTTCAGGGTCTGCTCACGCTCATCGTTACCACCACCAAGACCTGCGCCCCGCTGACGACCTACGGCGTCAATCTCATCAATAAAGACGATACAGGGGGCATTGTTCTTAGCTTGCTCAAATAGATCGCGAACGCGGGAAGCACCCACACCCACAAACATTTCCACAAATTCAGAACCAGAGATGGAAAAGAACGGTACGCCTGCTTCACCGGCAACGGCTTTAGCAAG
>CALHGI010000458.1 GCA_938029995.1 uncultured cyanobacterium
CATCACCTTTTCCCCCACTCCCCAATCATCCTCATGGCTGCCCGGCTTCTGCACCTTGGGCTCAGGATTCTTTAGCTTCGCAGCTTTCTTCCCAGTCGCCTGAAATTTGGGTAATGCCGTCGCCGTATTCGACAGAATATACTCCTCCGGCAGCTCCCCAAGAAACATGGAAGGTGTCGCAATCTCGCGCATGTTGCCGTACAGCCGCCGCTCTCTGGCATAGGTCAAAAACAACCGCTCCTCAGCGCGGGTAATGCCCACGTAGCATAGCCGCCGTTCTTCTTCGATGGCGGCGGCATCATCTAAGGAGCGGAAACTGGGGAATAGCCCCTGCTCCATACCCACCACGAATACGACAGGAAACTCTAACCCCTTAGACGAGTGCAGCGTCATCAACGACACCGCATTGCGCTGTTTGTCGTCATCCATGTCAGAATTGAGGGCGGCACTGCCTAAGAAGGTTAAAAGTGTGGCGTCTTCGTTCTCTTCTTCGAACTGGATTACCGCGTTATAAAGCTCCTGTACGTTCTGGATTCGGTCCAGGTCTTCATCGGTGCCTTTGTCTTTTAGCGCCCGCACATAGCCGGAGTCTTCGATTACCTCCTGCACTAGCTCCGAGGCGGGCATGGTTTCTACCTTTTCTTGCCAGCCTTTTATCATGTTGGCATACTCCGTCACCCGCTTACTGGAACGACCGGCCAATGTTTTTACCGAAGTCTCATCGGAGATAATTTCCCATAGGGGTGCTCCTAGCTCGCCAGCTGCTTTTTCCAGGTTTTCGATGGTGGTCTTGCCAATGCCGCGACGGGGGGTGTTGATGGAGCGCTTTAGGCTGACTGTATCTGATGGGTTGGCGATTAGCCGCAGGTAGGCTAGCACGTCCTTAATTTCGCGTCGATCGTAGAACTTGAGGCCGCCTACGACTTTGTGGGGTACGCTATACCGGGTGAGGACTTCCTCAAAGGACCGGGACTGGGCGTTGGTGCGGTAGAGAATGGCAAAGTCTCCCCACTTGATTTCGGGATTTTTGTCTACGGCGATGCGGATTTGGCTGACAACGTAGTCGGCTTCGGCCCGTTCATCGTCGGCTTTATAACAGAAAATGGATTCTCCAGTGCCACGGGTGGCGCGCAGCACTTTGTCGATGCGTTCGGTGTTGTTTTCGATGAGGTGGTTGGCAACTTCGAGAATGTTGGAAGTAGACCGGTAGTTCTCTTCGAGCTTCACCATGGTGCGGGTGTCGTCGTCCGGCAGGCCGTCGCCGAAGTCGCTTTGGAAGTTCATTAAAATGGTGAAGTCGGCGGCGCGGAAGGAGTAAATGGACTGGTCGGCATCACCCACGACAAATATAGACCGCTGGTTCCAGTCTTCGAACACTTTGGTGGTGGGAAAATTGTTGGTGGCCAGCAGCCGCAACAGATCGTACTGGGTACGGTTGGTGTCTTGGTATTCATCCACCAGCATGTGGCGAAAGCGGCGGTGCCAATAGTTTAGGACCTGTTCGTTTTGTTCAAAGAGTAAGACGGGGATGCGGATCAGGTCGTCGAAGTCGAGGGCGTTGTTCTGGGCCAGTCCTTTTTGGTAGTGGCGATACACATCAGCGATGACACGACCTTTGAAGTTGGGGTTCTCTTTTTCGTATTCGTCGGGGTCTAAGCCTTGGTTTTTGGCATTGCTGACGGCGTAGCGGACAGAGCGAGGGTTGAATTTTCGATCGTCCAGGTTCATCGTGGTGGTGACGATGTTTTTTACTAGGCTCTGGGCGTCGGATTCGTCAAAAATGCTAAAGGTTTTGGTCCAGCGGTGCCCGGCCCGACTTTGGTACTTCTCGACGTCAAAGCGCAAAATGCGGGAGCAAAGGGCATGGAAGGTGCCGATCCACAGGTCCTTGATGAAGGTTTTGTAGACGTAGGAGCGCAGCTGGGTTTGTTCGTATTCGGGCAGCAGGTGCAGGGGCTGGGCATGGCGGGCCAGGGCTTCTTGCTCGGCGAATAGTTTTTCGATGCGTTCCTTCATTTCTTTGGCGGCCTTGTTGGTGAAGGTGACCGCTAGGATATTTTCGGGATCTACCCGGTGGTTAAGTATGAGGCTGGCAATGCGATAGGTGAGGGCGCGGGTTTTGCCGGACCCGGCCCCGGCAACCACAAGCAGCGGTCCACAGTAATGTTCGACGGCCTGACGCTGGGCGGCGTTGAGCTGACTGAGGAAATCGGAGGTGGGCATTGGGCGCGGGTGGTAGGGGGAACGTCGGCCAGGTATCGAAGATTTTACTTAATCAGTATCCTAATGTAGCGGATATAGCGTGGATAGGAGCAGGGGTATGGCCATTAAGGTGGCGATTATTGGCTGTGGCTATGTGGGTCAAGAGGTGGCGCGGCTATGGCGGCGGCAGGGTTTGACGGTGACGGCGACCACCACTAGCCCGGAGCGTGTGGAAGCATTACGAACTGTGGCGGATCGTGTACTAGTGCTGAAGGGGACCGATCCGGAGGCGGTGCAGGACTGTTTGTTGGATCAGCAGGTGGTGCTGGTGTCGGTGGGGTCAAAGCGGGGGGCGAATTATGGTGAAACCTATTTGGGGACGGCGAAAACCCTGGCCCAGGTGTTGCCGAATACGGGGGTGAAACAGCTGATTTATACGAGCACCTATTCGGTGTATGGGCAGCACCAGGGGGCGGTGGTGACGGAGGAGACGGTAGTACAACCGGCGACGGCCAATGG
>CALHGI010000459.1 GCA_938029995.1 uncultured cyanobacterium
CATGGACGACATGGAAAAAGCATGTCGCTCCAGGCACGAAGGTAAGTTGCAGTCCAGTTCAGCTGCTCAAAAAACGGCCATAGATATTGCCAACGAAATTCAATATCTATCCATTATTGGTGCTCCAGGGGCCGGTAAAACCACCCTACTTAGAAAAATTGGATTAGAAGCCCTTAAAGATAAAACTGAAACCCAATTTCAGCACGGGTGCATACCCATTTGGATTGATTTGAAGAAGCTGACTGAAGATATGATCGGGTTTCAAGATTATATCGAGCATGAATTAGACGTCTTTGATTTTCCAGAAAGTGCAGAAATTACAGAAAATGCTTTAAAGAAAGGCCAATTTTTAATTCTGTTTGATGGTCTAGATGAGGTTTCATCCAGCCGTCGGCATCAGGTGCTGGATGAAATTGAAGCGTTCGTAGCCCGCTACGAGAAAAATCGCTATGTGATATCTTGCCGGGCTGCCGCCTATCGTTCCCCATCCAATAGCTTTCGAGAAATTACCCTAGGGGGCAACAGCCAAGAACAAATCAAAAACTTCATCTACAACTGGTTTTCGTCAGGGGATGAAGAAAGTTCTGAAGCCGCTGAGTCATGCTGGAAGTCCATCCGTAAGTCAGATAACGTTGCGGTGCGAGAGTTGGCCCAAACTCCATTGTTGCTAACATTTTTGTGCCTAGTTTATAGCCGTTCTTTAACCTTCTCTGGTAATCGCAGTATTCTGTACCACCAAGGTCTGCGTATTCTCTTGAAAAAATGGTTTGAAGAAAAGCGGATTTCGAAGGAAAGCATCTATGAAGGTTTACACATAGAACTAGAAGAGAAGCTGTTGGCTGAGATTGCTTACAAGGCTTTTAGGGAAGACAAGCTGCTCTTTACCAAGGTCAATTTAGTCAACCATATCCGTGGGTTTTTGCTAAAGGAGTTGAATGCACCTAAAAATCTCAGCGGAGAAAACATTCTAGATGCCATTGCCATTCAGCAAGGAATTTTAGTCGAACAGTCGCCGGGAATCTATTCATTTTCCCACCTGACCTTCCAAGAGTTCTTAGCCGCCAAATACATCCATGAGAACTTCAGTAACCAGGCCCTTTCTGAGATGGTGCGGCTCTACGCCAATGACAAGCGTTGGGAAGAAATTTTTCTGCTGGTGGCGGGGCTGAAATATGACGCCACCAATGCCATCAACCTACTGCTCTACCTAAACCAGGTCGCCCAAGGGTTTATTAACACCGAAAAACTCAGCTCCCTATGGCTGTGGGCGGCCCAAGTAACGGGGGATGACCCCAGTTCCGGCAAACTGGTCGAAAAGCGGGCCAATGTTCTATACCGAGCCTTTCATTACAGCCGTATCCTAGGCAAAAGTTCCAAGTTAAAAGGGGAGCTAGAAACCGTTCAATCACTGCTGCAACCGTTTATTTACAATCTACGGGCATCCAGTGACTTAACCCTAACCACCTGTTTGATCAATGCGTTCCACACGGTCACCATCCAGCTGGAAGGGAACGGCAAGCTGAGTGATGCAGGGGCTAGAAAACGCATTCAGCTGGAACTTAAGAAAGCCATCAACTTAGCGAAGCCCCTGGCCAATAAAATTCGGAAAAGGGCCAGCGTGCGTAGCATGCGATATTTAAAGAACCATGAGCAGCCCTCGTCCCTAGATGACGATCTAAGACGGAATGAAATCTTTGCCAACTCTGACTTTTTAACCCTGTTTGAGCAATTAAATCGACTGAGCCTAAACATTCCCAGCGTCCAATATCCCAGCCATGTCCATAGACGATTTTCGGATGAACTTAAGCATGTCTGTCTTGGCATCCTAAGGATAGATGAATCATGGCTGACGATCACGCCGGAAGAGGCTAGGTCCTGTCAGGACTGTCTGTATGTCACGCTGCTCATGTTGAAATGTCGCAAGGAGGCCAAACGTGTCTCCCCGGAACTATGGGCATCGGTGGAGAATCAGATTTTGTCCTTGAGTGCAGGGGGATATCGACCGGCCATGGTGGTGGCCCAGAGTTTCTTCGACCAGGTGGGGGCGATTTCCAAACAAGAGGATGAAGGCAATTTACTGGTCACGGAGATCCCAGAGCAGTTTGGCCTAAAGCCGCCATTTTTTGTCTCTGTGGTGTCAGATCAGCTGACAAAAGATAGTATCCATCAGCTATTTAATCGTTCTGAAGAGATGAATGCCCATCATTCAGATTTAACGGGACTGATCCTATATGAAGATCTGCCTATCAATGCGGCTAGGGAGCTGATGGCCGACTTGAAAGCGCGGCAAAATTTCAACGTTATTCCCATTGCGTTGGCTGAAGTGGAGCAAATTTTACCCAGTGCCGAGGACTGTAAAGAGGTTCTTGCCAGCCATGTGCGGTGGTATACCGACACGGTGGATTTCTTTAAGGATAAGACAACCGTTCGCGACAGACTGCTGTTTTTTGGTCGCAGTGGCCTACTCACGGAACTAGCTTCTGATTTAAAGAACAATCAGAACGTTGGTTTGTTTGGTTTGCGTAAATCGGGTAAGTCATCTGTGTTACATCAGCTGTCCTTAGCTTGTCAGGATCATCCGGTGGTCTATACAGATTTAAAGAAGTACAGTGAAATTGGCTATGGTGTAGAACTGCTAGACGAAATTCTCCACAACCTTTATTGCCTAGCTAAGAACAAAAATTCACTGTTGGAAAAACCACCTATTCTGGCGGAGGGGGGCTACCTGCTAAAGGAGGCAGCTCAAGAATTCTACCAACACTTTAAAAAGCTGTCTAAGGATCTTGAGGGGGTGGGCTATGAACTGCCGATTCTCTGTTGCTTGGATAATTTGGATAAGGTTTTTCCCCGGTCCAATGAGAAATTTGAGGAGAAGGCCGAAGAATTTAGTATTGTGTTTGGGGCATTGCGGGCTTTAAATCAAAAAGAGCAGCTGATGTCTTTTGTGGTGACGGCTGTGCGACCTCAGTGTAACCGCATTAAGCAGTGGAACTTTTCTGCGACATCGAAAAATCCGCTCCATCGGTTTTTTAAGGAATCTTTTCTCAAGCCGTTTTCTATCCACCAAACCGCATCCATGATTAATGGGATCGGTAGTTTGATGCAGTGGGAGTTTGATCGCCAGACCATACAGGCGATCCATCGGTTGAGCGGTGGGCATCCGTTTTTGGTTAGGAAGATCGCTGGGTTTTTGGCCCATAAGGGCGACAGCCAGCCAGAGATCCGGGCTAAGGGACGCATTTCCTTTGTCTTTGCCCAACAGAATCTGAGAAAAGTGTTTCGTGATCAGTCTTTGAAGGCCTATGTTGAGCATGGCATGATTGGCGAGCTGAGAATGTATAATTCCAGGCCCAAGGTGCATCACATTTTGAATGCGTTGAGCATGATGACGATGGCCTCTAATAATACTGATGGTTGGCTCCGGGCCAGAACGTTGCTGGCATTTTTGGCTAAGAAGTTAAGTATTTCTGAGATTCAATGTTTGGATGCGGTCCATGTTTTGCAGAACTTTGGCATTGTGGAGCAGACAGTACATCCTGATGGGTATGACTGTTACAGGATTCGGGTATTGCTGTTGCACCAGTGGTTTCAAATGTTGAGAAAGTCTAAAAGTGCCTAGGGTGGGGGACTGAATCCGAAATTTGATTTTGGCAGCTTGTATTTTATCCTGACCCTTCAGGTGAATGGTG
>CALHGI010000460.1 GCA_938029995.1 uncultured cyanobacterium
GCCCACTACCCCTGGAAAGTCAGGCTGTCCAGAGGATGACGTTAAGCTACTGGGAATTTCTACCGGTATCCCAAGCGGGCTGCTCACCCCCGTGCCGCTGATTTCTAACACATCCGCCACGGTCACCTGGAGTCTGCCCCCTGGCCCATTACTAAAGGTGCTGGTGGAAATATTGGCCCCGTCTAGGATAACAAGATTCCCCGTGGAGAGAATCACGTCCCCCGCCGGAGCCCCACTTAAACTAGAGGTGCCTGGCCCGCTGACAAATCGTCGGTCGGGGGAAAAGCCAATCACACGGGTGGTGCCCCCCACGTTAATGATCACATCCCCCGCCGGTCCACCCAAAGGAATAATGGTTCCCGTCCCGATCAGTGCTCCGGTTTGATTGCCAATTTGTGCCCCCCCAGCCGTGGTGAGTTCTTGGGTATTGATTTCAATTTTTCCCCCCGCACCAGTCCCAAAAAGACTGTTGGCAAAAATTCCCGTGGGGGCAATTGCGCCAGCGGGCGTATCCAACAGGTCAACCGATTCCGTGGCGTTGACCACCAGATCCCCACCGTTCCCTGACCCAAAGGTGAATGTTTGTAGTAGGCCTCCATCGCTGAGGCGCAGCCGTTGGGTGTTGAGGGTTAAATCGCCAGCATCCTGGGTGGTGCCCTGGAGCGCGCCCGTTAGAAAGGCTGAGCCGATAATCTCCACGGATTCAGTGGCGGCAACAACTGAATCGCCCCCTGGTCCGTTACCGCTGGTGGTGGTGGAAATAATGGCTCCATCCTGTAGTGTTAGCCGGGCCGTATCGATGGACAGTTGACCCGCGGCACCGGTCCCGTTGCTGCCCGCTAGCAGGCCACTTTCTATGGCGGTAATGTCTATGGTGCCTTGAATGGCACTGATAATTAGGAGCTGTAGGGCCTCAAAGCCTAAACCGCTCAGTTCGACGGAGTCGGTGGCCCGTAGCGTGAGGTTACCCCCCGGTCCATTGCCGTTGGTGGAGGCGGACAGTAAACCGCGATCGCGCACCTGGAGCTGTTTTGTGTCAACAATTAGGTCACCCCCCATGCCATCGCCCAGGGTATCCGTACTTAAACGGCTAATAATTTGACCATTGGCCGAGGCGCCTTGAACAGTGACCGAGTCCGTGGACGTTAGGGTCAAATCTCCTCCGGTGAAGGCCCCCGTGGTAACCGCCAGAATTTGAGATCCATCTTCCACCAGAACGGTTTGTGCCTGCACATCAATGTCGCCCGCACCGGGACCGCTGGTGTTTAGTAAGGCTCCCTGGCTCAGGTGAACCGTGCCAAATGTTGGCTCCGTGCCATATTCCAGGTCAAAACCATTGGGTATGGGGGCTAAACCCACGGTCCCTTGGGCCACACTGCCAATTTCGAGCCGTCCTAGGGGCGCCGAGACCGTTCCCCCGGCCACCGTGACATCCCCACCCACTAGGGCCAGGGTATGGCCGGGGGTAACAAATAATCCTGGTAGGGTGGGGGGAAAGGTGCCAGGACCGTTGACACGGATTTCCCCCGGTGTGGCCCCCAGGTTTAACCCGACGGGGGTACTCACGGTCAATAGCGGTGGCGCGTTGGGTGTTGTGGCGCTAAAGACATTGCCATCGGCAAAGACAACATTGTCGGCGCTGCTGGCAATAACAGAACCCGGCACCTGGAGAACGGCATTGGGACCAAAGATAATGCCGTTGGGGTTCAGTAAAAACAAATCCACATTGCCCTGGGCCGAAATCGCACCGTCAATATCTGAGGCGAGTTCCCCGGTCACTCGGGTAACGATGTTGGTTAGGGATGGATCATTTTGAAACAGGGCGGCCCCACCCGTGGGGATGGAAAACTCTTGAAAGCTATGGAATAGGGTTTGACCATCAGTGGCCAGGGTGCCCCCAACAATGGGGCAAACCGTGCAGCCACTAGGCACAACCGAATTTGTAGGCAATGTGGTGTCAGGTCTGATCTGAGCCTGGGCCACCGGACAGATCGCCTGGATGATCCAGGTGGTGAGGAGGGGGGCCAACATCCAAATGTCACTTGGCACCATAGACCTGGCTGGTCGGAACATTGTAGAGAGCCCCATTGTCATGGCAGAACATGGCTGACTGATTTGGCCTAACGACAAATAGATTTGTCCCATGTTTACCTTACAGGGAATCTCTGACCTAGCTGGCAGAATCCATGGTTACCCCCCACTGATTTTTCTGAAACTGTTGTTAGGGTAGGGGGATTCGACGGCGGCATAAACCATGGTTTGTGCTCAAGGTTTCTCATAGGAGGGTGAATTAGGGTGAGAATAGGCGTTTTTTTTGGGATATTAGTAGTTTAATAGAGTATATTCGATCTTTTTGTCGTATTTCCGGTAAAATGATTGAAATAACTCCATAACTATCATTGAGGTATGCTTAGGAACGTTAGGCCCACAATTAAATTTGACGGAGGGCCGACTTCGTTAAGAACTAATAAGTCTGTGCATAACTATCTGTTTAATTAGTCGGATGTAGTATTCCGATTGATGCGGATCTGGATTGAAAGAATTTGTTAGACGCCGTTTATTAAAACCATGGCGGATCATGGGCATGGGACAACTCCAAAGACTGAACAGATTTAGCCGGCGATTTTGGCGTCGGTGCTGTTGGGTGCTGTTGGCGGTGGCGATTTTTGGCGGTGTGGTGTGGTGTGCGCCCGTGATGGCCACCGGCGGGCCGGGTGTCGGTAAGCTGGCTGATGGGCCGGTGGTCTCTGGTGGGCCGGTGGTGGTCGGTAAGACTCGATTAGAGCAGGGGAGTGCTTTGTTTGCGGCGGGGCAGCTGGCCGCGGCGGCTGATGTATGGCAACGGGCCGCCCAGGACTACGGAACCCAAGGTCAAGGGCTCAATCAGGCTAGGGCACTTCATTACCTGGCGCTGGCCTACTTTAATTTGGGGCAATGGAAGCTGGCTCAGCAGGCCAATACTGAAAGTCAGACCCACTTGTCACTTGTTTCGACAACGGATGCCGTAACAGATGCCATGCCGGGGGCTGCTGCACCTTTGCCGATGGAAGCGGCTTTGCTGGGGGCAACTTTGAACTTGGACGGTCAATTGCAGTTGGTGATGGGCCAGCCGGAGCAGGGAATTGAGACTTGGAAGCGGGCGGCTGCGGCCTATGGCTCGGTGGATGATGCTATGGGGCAGTTGGGGGCCCAGCTGAATCAGGCTAAGGCCTTGCAAACCTTGGGCTATTACCAACAATCTCAACTGCTGCTGGAGCAGTCCGAGGCGCTGCTTCAGACCCAGGCTGAGCCTGCGACAAAGGCTTCTAGCCTCAGGCTGTTGGGGACGGCGGCCCAGGCCATGGGGGATTTGGCGCGATCGCAAACCTTACTCACAGAAAGTCTGGCGATTAGTCAGCAGCTCATGGCGACCCGGCCCATATTTGCCCATCAAACCAGTGCCACCCTGATCAACCTGGGCCATACCCTGGCGGTCCGTGGGGAAACGGCGGCGGCCCTATCCCATTATCAACGGGCGGCGGCCCTGGCCCCCCAGCCCCTGACCCGCATTGAGGCTGAGCTGCAGCAGCTCCATCTGCTGGTGAAGACGGCGCAGTGGTCGCCTGCCCAGCAGCTGCTAGGGGCGCTGCCTGCCCAATTAACGGCGTTGCCACCGGGGCGCGATACGGTCTATGCCCAGGTTAATTTTGCCGCTAGCTGGAGTCGGGCGGCCCAAGCGGGCCAGGCCCAACTTGCCCAGAGGCCCCAGGTTGCTCAGCTGCTGGCTGGGGCGGTCCAAACGGCCCGGGGCTTGTCGGACCCACGGGCCGAAGCCTTTGCCCTGGGGCAGTTGGGCCATTTATATGAAACCGCCCAACAATGGGACGAGGCTCAAGCCCTTACCCAACAGGCCATGGACCTGGCGGTCGGTCTAGATGCCCCCGACTTAAAGACCTCATGGCAGTGGCAGCTAGGCCGAATTTTGCAGCAGCAGGGGCAGACGGAGGGTGCGATCGCAGCCTACAGCAAGGCCGTGGAATCCCTTCAAACCCTGCGACAAGAGTTGGTGGCCCTCAATCCCGATGTGCAGTTTTCCTTTCTTGAAACCGTTGAGCCCGTTTACCGTGAGTTGGTGTCCCTGCTATTGGATAACAATCCTGGACAGCCCCAGCTACAACAAGCCAGGCAACTAATTGAATCCCTACAGCTGGCGGAACTGGACAACTTTTTCCACC
>CALHGI010000461.1 GCA_938029995.1 uncultured cyanobacterium
CGACCACGGACTCATTGACCGCTATCACCAGGTCCAAGCGGATTCGTTTACGAAAATGTACCAGCAGTGATGCATCAAACGGAGACTTATCACTGTACTCATGAAGCCCAAGAAAATATTGCAGATAGGGGTTCTCTCGTATTTGGTCAATCGTCTCCCGGTCACTGACACGCAATTTCTCTTTGATAATCAATGTGCCCAATGCCATCCGAAACGCCTTCGCAGGCGCTCCCATATCTTCACTAAACTGGCTAGCGTAGGTTGATTCAAACTCTTCCCATGGGATCATCTCTGCCAGTTTCACCCAACGGTTATCCGCCGATAATTTGCCCCCAAATAGCAGATAAAATTTTTCGAACGATAGCTAGCCAGGTGATGGTTGTCGGTACATTTCCCTGAGTAGGTGCAAGGGGTTTGAACATTCTAGCCACTTTTTCGTGCACTTAAGCGAATCTCAATAGAATGAAACCCTTACTGAGTATGGAGGCTGGACTTCAACAGCAAATCCGCATTATTAGAGTATACGTTTAACTTCTTCAAGAGAAAATACGTTATTAGTTCAGGGCTATTACAGCGGATATCCTTACTCTTTAGGGACTACCCCCATTGGCTATGCCGTAAGCCTCTCCATGAGGTTAGTTATCTATCTTTTGATGGGGTGATACATCACTGCATCTATCCTGACGACCAGAAATTAAACCGAAGCGGAGGGCAATGATCAACTGTTTGTCGTTCGGAGAGGAGCGTTGATGCAGGGAGACGGGCGTGGTGAACTGTTTTTTTAGAAGAAAGAGTATTTTAAAGTGTAGACATTGTCTAATGTGGAAGTGTTGCGTTTGAACCGTATTTCAGGGGATTGCCCTAAGCAAAAGTCCCCTGAAATACGGTTGGGTCATTGCTGAATCACGTGACGAGCAGCATTTCAATAAAGCGATTCCAGGTGAGGGGACGCTCTCCCATCTGTGTCCTTAGATAGGCTGTTTCTTCGGCCAGCAGTCGAGATTCTCCCACACTGGCCATGGCCACATTCATTTCTGCAAGGCTGATGGCGTCGTCATCGTCAGCGTCAATCGGCAGAAAGTACGTGACAAACTCATCGTAGTTGGCCATCAAGCGTCGGTGGCGCAGCATCAGTTCACCAAATTCTTCAAAGTCAATGGTGCCATTCTTGTCGCTGTCCATACAGTCCATGAGATAGGCCAGTTCTGTTTCCGATGGGACCTGGCCCGCCTGCCGCAGGTGAACCGCAAGTTCCTGGGTCGATAGGGTGCCACTCTGGTCGGTATCAATGGTTTCAAACAGGTAGAGCAAGGCATCTTTGACTTGCTGAGAAGTCTGGTCAAACAGATAAAACTGGCGATTGCCAATTAAGGTGTTGGCCAGCTGACGACGGAACGTTGTAATCACCTGCCGTGCCGCTCGATAGCGTTGGCGATGTTCTTCTGGACTAGTGACGGCGTGGAGTGCAACGGGCACCAGGGAAGGCAGCGATCTCTGCAAAATTACAAAACAGGCAATGGTGACCATACAAAATGGCACAGTGAGGACGGGCAGGACGGGCAGCCCAACCATGCCAAATATGGAGCCTAACAACCCGCCTGCCCAGCCAGACAAAAAGGCTGAGATCGCACCAATTCCTATGCTGCGAAGGTTCGGTGCATAAAACATGCCGCCAATGGCCATGGCGCATAGCACACCATTGTAGGCCCACAGTCCTGCATAGAGGGTATCGGGGGCAACGCCCACCAGAATCCCCGCTAACAGGCCTAAACTCCCACCGAGCAGTCCCACCAGTGCCCCCAGGGGAGTACATAGAGCCACCGCCAGTAAAATCAGCAAGCCAGAAATGAATTTATCCGCCAAAAAGACTTGACCGAACCCCACGGGCAAAGACAGGCTGATTTGAAACCAATCCAGCGCTGCGGTAGATTCTGTTGCGGTCGCTGTTGCTAAGCGCAACCACGGCTGTGGTAGCGCCTGCACCAGGGCTAAACACAACAGGGTGGCAATATTGAAAGGTAGGGTCAGCGGAGGTGTATGAATCGTTTTAGCCCACCACACCCCAACGGTTTTCATCAGCACGGTGGTCAGGGCCGCGAAGACAATCACCGCGATCGCCCAGCCGCCAGCACCCACTGCCGGGTCACTAAACGTTGCCAGTGCGGCCCCTACCAACAGACCGTTATAGCCAAAGATGCCATTGCGGATGGTGGCGCGATCTAACCCTAACCCTAGGGCAGTCAGCGTCGAGGTGACTACCCCCAATGCGCCCATCAACCCGGCCCAAGGGGATTGGATAAACAAAGCCAGTAGAATCAGCGCACCGCTAATCGGATTGTTGACGAAAATCACCTGCCCCACACCGCGCAGGGTGTAATTAATAAAGTCCGCCAGGGGGCTAGCAACGGCCAATCGCTGGTTCCAAATCTGTAGGGTGCCCGCCGTTGGCCAGATGCGATTTAACCCACGGGTACGCGGCAACTCTGGGGCTAAAATTCGCGACATTAATTCGTGTAGCGGCCGCGGATCGTTGCCCGCAGCATTGGAAGAAAAACTTACCATGACTCACACCTATACAACATTTGCAGCGGCTTCAAGACGGTTGGAGACTGCGTCAACCACCGCCTCAAACGTGGCTAACGAGTTTTCTGCCAGGGTATTGAGCGTATCCAGCAGCGGATTAATTTCACAAATTTCCCAGCAACAGACGCGAGGATCTTGAACCAGGGCCGCATTTAATCGCCGTGCTTCGTCTGCCCACAGCCCCCCTGGCACCGGCGTGCCTGTCCCCATACAAATCGTGGAATCCATGCTGTCGACATCGAAAGTGACGTAGATGATATCGACCTGGGCCAGGTAGGTCAAACATCGTTGAGCGACCGCTTCCGGTCCGATCTGGCGGACATCTTCAGTGGTAATGATGGGAATTTGGTGCTGGGCGATAGTGTAATTCTCAGCGGGTTCAGTATCCCGAACGGAGACATAAATAATGTCTTCCAACGCTAAGTTGGGCGTTCTCTCTACGCCCAGAGATTTACAAAGCTCCCAAAGTTTGTGGGTGTCGTCATCCAGATGATTGATTTGCTGGGTCAGATTATCGTGGTGGGTGGCCACGGCCAGGGGCATCCCGTGCATATTGCCTGACGGGGTC
>CALHGI010000462.1 GCA_938029995.1 uncultured cyanobacterium
GTAGTCAAACCCTGCACCGAAGAACAGCTCGTTAGCGTCGTTCGTTCCGTTGAGAGCTAAATTCACCTTATTCTTTATCTGATTACAGCCCACCGATCAATAGCTCACTAACAGGGGCTCGTTTAACGTTTTTGCCAAGGCCATCAAGATGGCACCTTTTCCCACTCCATGCAAACTGAAACCACCCTAGAACGACTCCAGCTCTTACTACCTGACGTTTTTAATCCCAAGCCACAGACAGGCGATCTTTATCTCCGGTTTTGCATAACACCATCGATCTACGCGGCAGTACCCATCACTCGGGTAAGAGAGACCCTACGGCTGCCCACCAAGAGTATTACGCCCATACCCAATATGCCAGCCCATACCCTAGGCTTGATGGAAAATCGCAATAAAGTCTTCTGGGTACTAGATTTAGCTCAGCAACTAGCCTTAACCCAGAACCCTCAACGTGTACGACACCACAACGTCATTGTTGTAGAACTTTTGGCCATGGCCCATCAAGGAGCTGCCTCCCTATTGTTAGGTCTGAGCGTTCAACAGATTCAAACTACCGTACGCCTAAACCCAGGCGCATTAACTTTTAATCCAGACGGCATCAGACCCGAGCTTCAGCCCTATTTTCAAGGTTGTTTTCAAGCGGATGACGAGCAAACAATCTTGTTCAATATCGATGCCATGGTCAATGCTGATTAGTGCATATACCTTATTTGACCTCGCCAAACCATCCGTTAGCATTTGCGGAGATTGGCGAAATAGTCTTTGTTACCCACCCGTTTTTGCATAGACAATTATGATTTCTTCTGAGTCCACGTTTCCCAACCAGGTAGTTCAACCTCAATCACCTAGCACTAATACGCAGCCCACGACCACAGCTAAGCCACAGCAGCAATCAAAATCCAGAAAAAGTATTACATTAACCAGACAACTTTTAACCTTTGTCTTGCCAACTACGCTCATTCCCTTAATTATAGCTGGCGCATTGGGCTTTCGGACGGTCAAACAAAAAGCCCAGGATGAACTCTTAGCCATTCTAAGGGTGGAATCCACCTCAGCAGCTGAGGCGGCCACCACATACATTGAAAATACGCTAAAACTACCCGAGGTAGTCGCCCTTAATCCGTCAGTTATAACAGCTTTAAAGGGTGGGGCGAAGAAGGTATCCACCGAGGGCTTAGCCACAAAGCCCATCGAAGAAATGGAAAAAGAGTTTTCCGCATTTAAGCTGCTACAACCCAACGCCACACTCAATCAGTATTTAAGAGACGTGGTAAAAAAAGAAGGCTTTGGCGAGCTCTTTCTGACTGAGCGACACGGATTCAATATTGCCTATAGCCAGGCTACCTCTGACTTTGTGCAACGGGATGAAGTTTGGTGGCAACAGGCTGACCAAAAAGGCCAATATGTAGGCGCACCAGAACTAGACGAATCTTCAGGCATCTTTGGAGTCCCCCTATCCCAAGCCATTACCGATCCGGCTACCGGTGACTTTCTGGGTGTGATTAAAGCGTTAACTCCCACCGATGCATTAAACAAGCAGTTAACCGATATTTTGGCGACGAGTCTCAAGGGAAGTCAAACCATCCAGCTGATTGATACATCGACAGGGCAGGTGTTTAGCTCTATTACGGCCCAAAATAGTGAGACTAATGCCCCAACAGACGCTGTGGATCAATCCCAACTGGTGAAAGGGGGGAAAGTTATTTTGGGGGTCGCCCAACAGCTAGACCGGGCACTGAGAAACCCTGATCAACCATTGGATACTGTCACGGACGCGCTTAGGGCCGAGGTGGATTTGCCAGATCTTGCTGTAGACCTAGAATGGCTAGGCTCTGGCGAAGACAAAGCCATTTTGAACGCAGCGGTAGCCCTGAATAATAAACACTATAGTTTGACCACAATTCCTGGCACAGAGTGGGTTGCGATCGCAGCCGTAGATACCACCGACGTACAAGCAGCAGGCAATGATCTCTTGCGGTTATTTGGTAGCACAACCATTATTTTGGCGGTATTGGCCACGATTGTACTAGCGGTATTAGCCCGTCAGTTAGCCCTGCCGCTGCAGGCCCTAACCACCACAGCAGAAGCAGCGGCAGCCGGCAAACTCGGCGTACGCGCTAGCCTAGGGGGCACCGCTGAAACTCGCACCCTCGGCCAGGGCTTCAACCAACTGTTGAGCCAGGTTCAAAATCTCTTACAACAGCAGCAAGATGCAGCAGAGGAACAGGAACGCCAGCGCGAATTATTAGAAGATGAAATCGCCCAGTTGATGGAAGATGTGGGAGATGCAGCCAATGGCGACCTGCGGGTAAGGGCTCAACTATCAGAGGGTGATGTGGGCATTGTGGCCGACCTCTTTAACTCGATCATTGAAAACCTACGGTTAACCACCCAGCAGGTTAAGTCTTCCACCGGTCAGGTAACCCATGCCCTAGGGGAAAATGAGATCACCATTCGTAAACTCGCAACCCAGGCAGTAAAAGAAGTCGCATCGCTGCAAGACACCATGGAAGCCGTGGAAGACATTTCAGTCTCCATTCAAGAAGTAGCAACCAACGCCGACGAAGCATCCCGACTCACCCAATCCACCTACAGCACCGTTAAGGCCGGGACCGTAATCATGGATGAAACGGTGGACAGTATCCTAGAACTACGTTCCACTGTGGGTGAAACGGCCAAGAAAATCAAGCGATTAGGGGAATCGGCCCAAAAGATTTCCCAGACAGTGAGTTTGATTGACGAAATCGCCCTCAAAACAAACCTCTTAGCGGTCAATGCCAGCGTCGAGGCGGCCCGTGCCGGAGAAATGGGTGAAGGCTTCACAGCAGTAGCTGAGCAGGTAGGCTCCCTGGCGGAACAATCAGCAGCAGCCACCAAAGAAATTGCCCAGGTTGTCGCCAGTATTCAAACAGAAACCCAAACCCTGGTGGAGTCCATTGAAACAGGAACGGCCCAGGTGGTGGATAGTACCAATCTTGTGGAAGCGACCAAGGAGCGGCTGACCGAAGTATTAACCAAATCCGAACAAATTAACCAGTTAATGCAACAGATTTCCGCATCTACCCAATACCAGACAGAATCTTCGGCAGCCATTACGGACTTGGCACAAGAAGTCGCCCAGGGCTCTAAGCAACGCTCACAAACCTCTAACCAAATGGCCCAATCCATCCAAGAGACTGTCCAAATTGCCCAGTCGCTGAAAAGTTCCGTGGAACAGTTCAAACTTGAAGACTAGCTTCAACCATGGTCAACGGGCCCAGCCAGATCTCCCATCCCAGCCTTGTAATCCCTTATAGCATTTAAGCCTCAGCACCCCACCATGGACACAGATCAACAGGTTCGACAAAGATTCTTAGAAGAATCTGGTGAGTACTTTGAGCAAATGGAACAGGTACTCCTAGATCTGCCCACAGCGGATAGTCCGGCTGAGCAGCTAGATATTGCCATGCGGGCGGCCCACTCCTTGAAGGGGGGAGCTGGCATGATGGGATTTACCCCCATGGCCCAGATAGCCCACAGCCTCGAAGATTTTCTGAAAATACTCCGGGCCCGAAAACTCTCAACTGATACTGAATTAGAAACGCTGCTACTCCAGGGGGTAGATTGCCTGAAACTGGTGCAACAACGGCTATCTAATGGCCTCACGGTGGATGAGGATTGGATGACTAGCCAGGTTGAGCCGGTGGTAACACAGCTGCGGGCACGGCTAGGGGAACTGAGCCCAGAAGATGAAGACCGGCTGCTCTCGGAAGAAGAAGATGTCGATATGGCAGTTCTGGTGTTTATTGGAGCCGTGGAAGAGTCCTTAAACACCTTTGAGACCACTGTAAAGCCCTGCCAAGGAGAAGCATTGCGCCAGGCCCTCTGTGATCAATCTGACCGCCTCAGCGACCTGGGCCTCATGGGGGAACTGGAGGCATTTGTCAGTCTTTGTCAATCAATCTGCAATCACGCTCGGGATGTTGAACCTGAGCAATTACCTGCCTTAAGAGACCAGGCCCTCACCGCGTGGCGGCGCTCCCAGTCCTTAGTACAGCTAGGCCGCATGGAGCGACTACCGATGCAACTAGATTTTGTGTCGCCCATGGCCCTGCCTCAGGCGGACATAACAGATTTAGAGAATTCTAGCTTAGCGGGTTTAGACCAACTGCAGGCCGCATTCGACCAGATCGAAACCCCTAGTTTGCATGGGCTAAATCCTGATAATTTAGCAGCTGTAGACCCACTACAGGCCGCATTCGACCAGATTGAAGTCCCCAGTTTAAATGGGATAGAGCCTGCTGATACCGCTAGTTTGGAGCAACTACAGGCCGCATTCGACCAGATTGAAGCGCCGCCTAGTTTAGATAGGGTAGAACCGGTTAACGCAGCTAATTTAGAACAACTACAGGCCGCATTCGACCAGATTGAGACTCCCAGTTTCCACAGCGATCCTGGGCAGTCAGGGGACGATAAAACCACCAATCGGTCGCCTGCCCAAAATCAGGCCGAGGGCCAGGCGGCCAAACCCACGGCAGCCCCTAAAAGAACCCAGCCTGTGCGCAGTGTCCGGCGTGGCAGCACCTTACGGGTAGCGGCCGACGATCTACAGCAGATTAACGATCTCTTCGGTACGTTGATTTTAGAGCGGAATGCGATCAACCTTCGTCAGCAACAGCTAGTCGATTTTGTGTCATTGCTACAAAATCGCATGGAGGTCTTAGATTCGTTTAATGACCGGCTGCGTCAATGGTATGGCCGCGCTTCCATGGAAAGTCTCTTGCCGATGGATCTAAAACAGAAGGCATTGGTGAGCAACGGAGCGGCAACGGAGAACAACCCTGCTGAAGACAGCTTAACAAGACGGTTTACTAACCAACGAACAAACAAGGCTCAACGGTTTGATGCCTTGGAAATGGACCAGTATTCTGAGCTCCATCTCATGGCCCAGGAGCAAATGGAAACCATCGTCAAATTGCAGGAGGTCACGGCGGATATTAGTCTGGGCCTACAGGAGATGGGACAGTCTACCCAATCGCTCAATGGCACAACGCGCCAGTTGCGCAAACGGATTACCCGGACGCAAATGCGACCGTTTTCAGATATTGTTGGCCACTTTCCTCGGGTCATTCGAGATCTAAGTGTCAAGCATGGAAAAAAGGTCAAGCTTAAATTGATCGGGGAAACCACCCTATTTGAGAGGGTAACGCTGGACCTCGTGGCAGACCCGTTAAACCATATTCTGCGTAATTCATTTGACCATGGCATCGAAACGGAAGCTGAGCGACTAACGGCTGGAAAGCTCCCGGAAGGAACAATTAGCATCCAGGCCTCACAAATGGGGAGTCAGGCGCGGATTGTTATCCAGGATGATGGCCATGGGATTAATATGGCCAAGATTTGCGATCGCATCCGTCAACACGGTATCTCCGAAGAACAAATCGCCCGCATGAGCCAGCAACAACTATTATCAACCATCTTTGACGCTGGCTTTAGCACCGCAGAACAAGTGACCGAGCTATCAGGTCGCGGTGTTGGCATGAATGTGGTTCGCACCAACATAGACAAACTAGGCGGCACCATTCGAGTGGACACTCAACCGGGCCAAGGCACCACATTTACCATTGATCTTCCCCTCAGCCTCTCAGTCCTACGCATTATGCTGTTTGAACAGCAGGACATGGTTTTTGCCATCCCCGTCGATGTAGTAGAAGAATTGATCACCCTATCTACCGACAATATTATCGAATCAGACCATGGTCTCCAACTCAGGTGGAAGAACAGACTATTACCCTTAACCTTACTTGAACAGTATTTAACCATCAATAGCAATGTCGGGTTTAACCGGCTTGAGGGTGAACCCGTCATTAATCGCCCAATGGTCCTAGTAATTAGCGATAACGAACAATATTACGCCGTCAGTATTCAGCGTTTTTGGGGAGAACAAGAAGTAGCCACCCGCCCCATCGTCAGCCCATTTCCCCTACCCTCAGGATTTGTGGGAGCAACCGTGTTGGGGGACGGTCGCGTCGTCCCCATGATCGACCTACCCCAACTAATTACAAATACGACACCCTCCTTTGATTCATCAATCGCTAGAACACCAGCGGATGGGT
>CALHGI010000463.1 GCA_938029995.1 uncultured cyanobacterium
GCCCCAGCCATATGTCGTCACTACAGTTTCCCGTCACCTCCCTACAAACCCTCCGCCGCGCCATCAAGCAGCAGTTGGTGCTACCCCTATGCGAGCATGAGCCCTCTACCACCACCGAGGACATGCCCGAACCCGACTCCATCGCCACCTTGAGTACGCTGTTTCGAAAGGGAGGCATCATTCACAATGAAGGCTCGACTCCCAATGCCAATGGTCGCTGGTTCATTAGCACCATTGATGCCGGCACCGCCCTCAAACAACTGCCAGGCATTAGCCTCAAACCCAACTATTGTCTGGCGACCTATCTTTATCGCATCAGGAGAGACAATACCAGCCACGGGGGAGCCGCAACCTGGGCCATGGAAAGCCAGTTCAGTACGACATCCCACCTAGAAGCAGCCCTAACCATGGCGGGCGACCATAACACTCCCCCCTATCCCGAGGGAGCCCTAACCAACTATATGGCCGCCATTACGGGAAATCATACAGCGGGCTCTTTTTTGATCGCCTCTGTGCTCCAACGGGAATTGCAAGAGTTTGGCCGCTGCGGCACATTTCACCGCTGGGAACATCATCGGTTGATTGGAAGTATTCCCAAAAACCACAGTTGGCGATGGCGTATGGAACAGCCCAAAAGCCTATCACCAAAGGTCCACAGCCTACCTAAGGGCAAGACGGCGGTTGAGTTTTACACCTGCCGCATCGCACCGCCCATCAGCCTATTTCGCCATGTTGATCGATACCCTGCCAACAGCTATGTGGCCAAGGCAAGCAACCAAGCGATTGCAGCCACCATGGGCCCCAAAGCTAGCCCATAGGCGACTAACCACAGCAGGCAGCACATGGGAGCCAAAAGCTAGCTAGCGCATAAAGCTGCTAACAAACCACAGCAGGGACATGGTTATAATCGCCACCACTGCGTTTACTCGCTCCGCCGTTAAACCCAAACTTTGACCACCCACTAGACTGACGGCCAATATTCCCAACAACACACCCACCAACAAACCACCGGCAGCAAACGCAAACGAGCGCCAAAATTTATGCTCTTTACGGTTAAGAAAGAAGATGGTGGCGGCAACGGAAAAGCCTAGGGCGGTTGAAGAACTATTAGTGGCAAACCAAGCCATGGCGGCCAATGCTAAAAACACCACCGAAGGCCACAAAATGTCGTCTCGACTGGGGGTATCCAACCAATCTTGCAGCCAACCAGGAGGCTGGGGAGCCGGTAAGGACACCCTGGGTGTGGATGTCGAAACCTCTGCCGCTTTTTCAGCAAACCGAATACGATCGGGCACTTTTATCTTGCCCTCCTGCCGCATTCGCAATCGTTCCATCAAAATGGCGTCGTAGGCAGCCTCAATAGACTCTTTTTGCTGGGGATTGCTGCCACACTCTTCTAGAAGGCGTTTGCGAGCGACTTGCACCTCTTCAAATGAAGAAGACTCATCTAATCCCAACGTTTTATAATTGCTCTCATTCATGTCGACACCTGATATGTACGGTGGCCATTACGACGTTTTAAAGTGATGATATGGCATTCATCTGAGACCCACATCTGGGATCTACATCTGAAAACCCATAGTGTGTCGCTCATAAAAAAACACCACTGCCCATAATATCTATAAGTTTAACCATCCTGATAAAAAAATAGGCCCAGGGTAACAGAAATGTCAGATAACTTTTTAGAAGTTTCGTTCTTTCCCCTACCCCCATCCTTATAATTACTTGCATCTCTGTCTTCATCTGGGTTGGGCCACTTAGCCCTAGGCTGCTTGGGTAAGTTTCAGGGCATTTTTCATTCATGGACTTCCTTATCTTAAGGAATTTGCATATGACGTCTAAAAAATGCTAATTGACCAGCTGTTTTTAGCAGAATTCTTTGATAAGGTGTGGAAGCCCTATAAAACTTCTCTGAAGTTATTGAAAACTTGTGAAATAGGACTTTAGACGTACCTTTACAGGTAGTCTAACTTTCTCGTGATTTACGCCGCCGCTGATTTACAGGATAAATGAATCTAGATTTAATATCATTTACTTGAATGCTCTAGGTTAATTTTTTTCAAAGATTCAGCTGCGTCAGATTTATTTTTACCTTTTTACCTAGATTCGTATTTTTTTGGTGTAAGGATTATGACCACGGCCTCTGCCAAAATTTTAGTTGTAGACGACGATCCAGCAATTCGCAATCTTATTCATCGATTTTTAGCGAAGCAGACCTAGGAGATGGAATCGGCAGAGGATGGGAAGCATGCCCTGACCGTATTTGAGCAGTTCAATCCAGATTTAGTGATCTTAGATGTCAACCTGCCCGATGCCAATGGTTATGACCTGTGTAAGGAAATGCAGTCACGCACGGGCGTTTTTGTATTGATGCTCACCAGCCGCACCGATGAATCCGATAAGATTCACGGATTTAACCAGGGGGCGGACGATTATATTACTAAACCATTTAGCTTAGGTGAGCTGGAAGTTCGGGTGGGGGCAATTCTCAAACGTCAGCGTCCCGTTACGGCCGCTGAGCAACAATGTCTT
>CALHGI010000464.1 GCA_938029995.1 uncultured cyanobacterium
GCGTACCTTATCGCATTGTTGAAGATGATACCTACAGCACCGTAACCCGCATTATTCCGGAAGGAAAAACCATGTGCGGTCTGTGTTCTCGACTGCGCCGGGGGATTCTCTATCGGGTGGCTAGGGAAGAGGGGGCCACCAAAATTGCCCTGGGCCATCATCGAGACGATATCGTGGAAACCCTATTTCTGAATATGTTCCATGGCGGACGGCTCAAGGCCATGCCCCCCAAACTTCGGACAGACAATGGCCAGCACATTGTTATTCGTCCCCTGGCCTACTGCCCGGAAAATGACATTATTCGCTATGCGCGCTATCGCGAATTTCCCATCATTCCCTGTAATCTCTGTGGCTCCCAGGAAAATTTACAGCGAGCCAATATCAAGCAAATGCTCCAGACATGGGAAACAGAGTTTCCAGGACGGACGGAAAGTCTGTTTCGCAGTATTCAAAATGTGGCCCCATCACAGCTAGCCGATAGGGCGCTATTTGATTTTCAAAACCTGCGTGCTGACCACCATGCAGGGGCTGACACCTAGGTCCAGCCCCTGCATGGTGGTTTAACCATAGTTTGTGCACCCATAGACGGGTGCAACTAGACGGGTTCAACCTAGGAATTAACCGTTGCCTTGTCCGCTGGGGTCGCCGCCAAACTCTTTTCAAGCTTCATCACCTGTTTCGCCTGATGGGAGAGCGCATTTTTGTTTAGCCAGTAGGTAATCAAGCCATCCACTGAAAACAGTCCGGCTCCATTGACTGCGAAGAACAAAAATATGGCGGCATAAATGGCGGACAGCTCTAGGTATGGCAGACTGAGCCCAGCCACCTTAACGTGGTGGTACATGGCCACAGCCATGGTGCTAAACAGCCCTAGGGCGGCTGGACGAGTCAGCAGACCAAAGGCAACCAGGGGAGCACCGATTAGTTCTGTGTAAGCCGCGATGTAGCTCAGAAAAACAGGAAAGGGCAAGCCTAAATACGCCACATAAGCCTGGGCAAAGCTGTCGATATTCGCCAACTTATCGAAACCGTTGTGCACCATCATGATGCCAACGGTGACCCGGACAATCGCCAGGGTGGTTTGTGCCACCCAGTTGAGATTGACGTTGGGTTTGAAAATAGAGACCAGAGAAAAATTTGCTGCCATAACTAGCAATCGCCCTTAGTAATTGAAGATTTTTATATCTATATTAAAAATTGTAACCAATTCATTAGAAAAAGTAATGGTGGATTTTCTAATGCCTGGGGCAATTTACATGGCTGACTGAATTTTTTGGGGTCTGGTCCGATCGGGGCTGATTAGCCTCCTAGGGCTGCCAGTAGGGCTTGCTGAAAGGCTTGAGGCTGCTCCCAAGGCACTCGGTGCCCCGCCCCTTCGATGGTGACATGGGTTAGGTGGGGGCATTGCTGGTCTAGGGTTTGGCCAAGCTGGCCGTAACGCCGATCATCCTTTCCTGTGACATAGGTAATGGGGACCGATAGGTGACGTAGGCGGGGGGTGAGGTGGTCCATATGCCCCTTGGAGTAGGTTTTAAATGCGGTGGCAATGTCCTGGCGCTTAAAGTCTGTTTCGGGGCGAGGGGTGGGGCAGGGATATCCGCAAAAGACCGGGAGGGCGTCCCAGTCGGCCAGTAGCGGTTCCCAGGGCTCTGTTAGAAATCGATAGGCCCAGATGCGATCGCGCGCTAAACTTTTTTGCCTGTCCTGATCGCTACCGGGGTCCGCACTCACAACAATGGCGCCTGACCATAGATCAGGCGCCATTAGCAAGGCATGGAAGGCCAATCGTCCCCCGAGGGAATAGCCCAGCAAGTAATGCTGTGGAGATAGCCCCCTCGGCATGGTTAAACGGACCCTGTGGCAAAAGGCTTCTGCCCAACTCCAACAGTTTGGAGCTAAGTCAGCCCAAAGATTGACTGACTCGATCATAAATTCTTGTTCCCCTAGGGCACAGGAAAGAGATCGCCAGACTATGGGTTGTTGCAAATTACCGTGTAGACACCATAGAACTTTCATTAATGTTCAGTCCCCACAGTCCCAACGGAGACATTGTAAGACTAAGGAGCTGTTAAGAAACTACTTCACGGTTTAAGCCTGAAAGGCTTGTTAAGCCATGATTTAAATGAATAAGATGACCTTGATTTTTAACAAGCCTAAACACCGCTAGCCTTTATTTGACCGCATAAACATTGTCATAGTAGGTGCGATACTCTTCTGATAGTAAAGGCCGCCACCAGTTTTGGTTGGCCAGGTACCACTGGACAGTCTGCCGCAGACCTTGCTGGACGCTCACGCTGGGGGTCCAGCCTAGATCCCGTTGAATCTTGCTCGAATCGATGGCATAACGTCGGTCATGTCCCTGGCGATCCTGAACAAAGGAAATCAGCTGTTTGGATGGGTTCACAGGAATATCTGGAGCTAGCTCATCTAAGATGTCACATAGCATGTGGACAAGATCCAGATTTTTGACTTCGTTATTGCCGCCAACGTTATACACTTCGCCCGGCTTACTCTCTAGCAAGACTTTGGCGATGGCACTACAGTGATCGCTCACGTGCAACCAGTCACGCACATTTTGTCCATCACCATAAATCGGTAAATTCTTGCCGGTTAGGATATTGATGCACATCAATGGGATCAGCTTCTCTAGGAACTGATAGGGGCCATAGTTGTTGGAACAGTTGGTGATTAATGTGGGCAACCCATAGGTGTGGAAGTAGGAACGCACTAGGTGGTCACTGCCCGCTTTGGATGCTGAGTAGGGACTGTTGGGGGC
>CALHGI010000465.1 GCA_938029995.1 uncultured cyanobacterium
GCTGATCTTGGATGATACGTTTTGCTTCAATAGCCTGCTCAATGATTTTAAGGGCGAGACCTTCCACCTCATCCAGTGCTTCTTGCCCCCGCAACTTAAGGCATAGACGAACAATGGGGCGCTGCCGATAGTCAGTTTCTAGCTGGGCCTTAACCTGTCCATGGTCGATTTCCACCGTCAGGGCACCCCGCTCAAAGGACCCCTCTTCCACGTTGTTAGCTTCAAGGGAGCCAGGATTGAACACCCAATTATCAACGGTGTAATGCTTATGAATATGGCCTAATCCCAAATAATCAATCCCAGCTTCTTTCAGCGGTAGTAACTCACCATAGCGGATCGCCCCAGAGTAGCGGGCGATTTGACCTTCTAGGCCATGGTGAAAAAGTAAAACCTGGGAGTCTGGACCTGGCGGTAATTCCGTGACCGCCGCCGCAATCTGTTGGATGGCCTTGGGGGCGGCCGCACCATACCAGCTTGACCCCAATATGCGTACACCACAGTCGAGATCAATATAGCCGCCCCGTTTTGTCTCCTCATCCCAAGGCCTATACATGGTTTCACCCTGACCAGGTTCAAGGAGTTTAAGTAATCCCCAATCCGATAGGTAGCGAAGCCAGCTAGTTTTTGTCCCATAGGGACAGTTATCGTGGTTGCCTTCGATGGCGATTACTGGAATCCCAGCCGCTTGCAACTTTTGCAGACAGAGCTGAGCCTGATTCAAAATCGCCGGTTGAATCATCCGATGCTCAAACAGATCACCGGCAATAACGACGAAATCTACCGCTGTGCCAATGGCATATCGCTCAAACACGTCCCACAACGTGTGAAAAAAGTCCGTGGTGCGTACTTTACTGTTGTAGCGATCAAAACCCAGGTGTACATCGGCAATATGCAGAAATTTAGCCATAGTATCAGGGTGCCCTATTTAAAGCGGTGTTTCCGCTTCGGCGGCTAGCTGCTCAAGTTTAGCCTGCTGATCTTGGCTAATGCAGGACTGTACCATAACCTCGATGTCCCCTTCTAGGGCCGGTGAAAGGCTGAAATTTTGTGACAAGCGATGGTCCGTCACCCGATTGTCCTTGTAGTTATAGGTCCGAATTTTTTCAGATCGTGACCCTGTGCCCACTTGGGAGCGGCGCATATCCGTGACCTCAGCCTGTTGCTCTTGCAGCATCATTTCGTAAAGCTTAGCCCGCAAAATTTGCATGGCGCGCTCTCGGTTCTGCAGTTGAGACCGTTCTTCTGTGCAAAAAATCCGAATGCCCGTGGGTTTATGGAATAAATCCACAGCCGTCTCAACTTTATTCACATTCTGTCCACCGGCTCCACCCGAGCGGGCTGTACTCAAATCAATATCCTTTGGATCAATTTTGACTTCCACATCGTCTACTTCCGGCATCACCGCTACAGTGGCGGTTGATGTATGCACACGACCGCTTGTTTCCGTCGCTGGCACCCTCTGTACCCGATGAACGCCCGCTTCAAACTTCAGTTTGCTATAGACCTGATCGCCTTTAATTTCTAAGATGGCTTCTTTACAGCCCCCCATGTCAGCCACAGAATGACTCAACGTTTGCACTTTCCATCCCTGACCTTCAGAGTAGCGAGAATACATGCGGAGTAAATCCCCTGCCCAAATGCCCGCTTCATCGCCACCGGTCCCGGCCCGAATCTCCAACATTATGTTTTTGTCGTCGTTGGGATCTCGCGGTAGCAAAAGTACCTTTAACCGCGTTTCCAAGGCTTTAATACTTTCCTGAAGTTCCTTAACTTCCATGGCAGCCATTTCCCGCAGTTCTTCATCGCCAGCGGATTCTTTAAAGACTTCCTGGGCACCTACATAGTCTGACTGTGCTTTTTTCCACTCGTCATAGGTATTGATGGTTTCTTCCAAGGAAGCCCGCGCTTTGGCGATTTTCTGAAACTCATCCGGGTCTTTCGCGACATCCGGGTCCGCAAGGCGGTGCGTGAGTTCTTCAAACGTTTGGTCAACCGACTTTAGCTTGTCGAGGAGATATTGCTCAGCCATGGGATTTCAAATATATAAGCGGGTTAGTGCCAATTGGGGCCAAATACAAAAACATCCGAGGGATATAGTAACCCCTCGGATTCAAATGACGTTATGGAGCCGCTAACCTTCGGCGCTTTCGGTGCTTTCGCCACTATTCTGGCTATCAGACATACCGTACTTACGTAGGAATCGTTCCACACGACCTTCCGTATCAATAATCTTCTGAGTACCAGTGTAGAAGGGGTGGTTGCCAGACCAAACATCAACGTGTAGTTCCGGCTTAGTGGAACCCACAGTCATAATTAATTTGCCGTCGCAGTAAACCTTGGCATCGGGATACCACTCGGGATGAATATCAGCTTTTGGCATTGTTCTGTTCCGGGAGTGAAATAGCTAGAGAGAATGAGTAGTCCCAAACTTAACGCTTGGAGAACTGGGAAGCTTTACGCGCTTTCTTCAAACCGTACTTCTTCCGTTCTTTACAACGGGGATCACGGGTTAGATAGCCTTCAATTTTCAGCGGTCCGCGGTTGGCTGGGTCTAGTTCACACAGGGCGCGAGCTACACCGAGCTTGATGGCATCAGCCTGGCCGGTTAATCCACCACCTCGAACGTTCACTAAAATGTCGTAGTCGGATTCCAATCCAAGGGTTTCCAAGGGAGCCTTGGTTGCCGACATGTAGGCGGCATTATTTTGTAGATGGGTTTCGCCAGGCTTGCCATTCACAACAAGCTTGCCATCCCCAGGGACTAAACGTACACGGGCGACAGACGCCTTGCGACGACCAGTACCCCAATAAACAACGCGATCAGATTGTCCTTCCGACATGTGATTATGCTCTCCTGCAAATAATGATCAGTTGACGTCGATAGCTTTAGAGTTCGAGCGCTTCCGGTTGTTGAGCTTCGTGGGGATGCTCTGGACCCGCATAAACTTTTAGATTCGTAAACAATTTGCGACCTAGAGCGTTCTTCGGCAGCATTCCCTTAATCGCTTTTTCAATAATGCGCTCGGGAATACGATTCTGTAGCTGCTCGAATGTCTCGACCTTCATTCCACCGGGACGACCGGAGTGACGGCGATATAGCTTTTGTTCACGCTTTCTGCCGGTAACAGCCACTTTTTCTGCGTTGATGACAACGACAAAGTCACCCGTATCCATATTGGGGGTAAACGTGGGCTTATTCTTACCCCTTAAAATGCTAGCAATTTCAGTAGCAAGACGACCAAGTCGCTTGTCGGTGGCGTCAACGACATACCACTTTTTATCAATTTCTTGGACAGGAGGAATGTAGGTCTTAGACATGCTTAGGCTCTGATATCAACGAACTGTAGGGAAGGCGGCTGTGGAATAAATGCGGTGAGTCACATCTTCCCGATTGCCTGGGCAATCTAAACAGCCAAATTCTTTGCGGTGGAATGCAGCATCGGCATTGGTTGGGTATCAAACCAAGCATCCGGTGAAAACGGAAAATGTTGGTAACCTACCCGCAATAGGCAAAGTCCTTGGGGGGGGGCGGCGTGCTTAACCAAGTCACGTCTACCCGACTGCCAAAGTTCAGTAAAAGCAGCAGGGGTTAGACGACCTCGCCCTACCCTCACCAGCAAACCCATCACCAGGCGAACCATGCCATAGAGAAAACCAGCAGCTTGCAGCTCAACCTGAACAAACGGTCCTCGACGGAAGCACTCAGCCGCTTGCAACTCAACCCAAGAATGGGCACGACTAGACCCCGCGCGATGAAACGCAGTTAGCTCATGATAACCCACCAAGGGGGTTAATGCCGACTGCATTAGCTGCTCGTCCAATGGCTCATGGTATACGTGCCACGTATAGGGACGAACAAAGAGATTGGGACAAGCGTCGGTATATAGGGTATATCGATACCGCCGCCATTGGGCTGAATACTGGGCGTGCCAGTCGTCAGGAACATTGGCTGAAGCCCGAATCACAATGTCCTGACACAATCGGTGATTGAGAATAGCTGCCCATCGATAAGCAGGTATCACCTTGGGCACATCAAAATGGGCTACTTGTGCCGCGGCATGCACACCCGTATCGGTGCGCCCTGCGCCATGGATGGTGACCGCTGTTCCCAACACTGAGGCTATGGCCGTCTCAATCTCCGCCTGGACCGTACGCTCATCTGGCTGTCGTTGCCAACCGCGAAAGTGGGTGCCTTGGTACTGAATAACAATTGCAACCCGATGGGTTCCTTTTTCGTTTTCAGACACAGCCTCTAACTGTTTAGCAATATTACGATGGGCCATTGAGCTGAGGACTAGGTAAGCTCAATAATAGCCATCACAGAATTATCACCCCGACGACTAACCGTACGCACGACACGGGTATATCCGCCCTTACGTTCGGCATAGCGAGTGGGGGCTTGCTCAAATAAGGCATGGACGAGATCTTTGTCGTACATGTATCCCATTGCTCGACGGCGAGCTGCTAGGGAGCCTTCTTTGGCCAAGGTGATCATGCGCTCTGCTTCTGAGCGAACGGCCTTAGCACGGGTCAAGGTGGTTTTAATTCGCCCATGACGAATGAGTTCGGTAGTGAGCGCTCGTAGCAAAGCACGACGCTGATCAGCAGGTTTGCCCAAGTGGGGCGTACGGCAACGGTGGCGCATGATATCTCCTCAGTGTTAGCGCTAGACAAGAAAAAACCGAAGCCTGGGGCTTCGGAGGGATGGCCTGAAATAATTCAAGGCCAAGAGCCAGAGTCTTAAGATGACTTGGCGGGTTTTTCCATCGGCAACATAATGCCAAGACGGTAGTGCAAAGCTTCAACAACTTCTTCAGCTGATTTCTGACCAAAGTTTTTAATCTCTAGGAGATCTTCTTGGCTATAGTCCAATAAATCAGACACCGAGTTAATTTGTGCTCGCTTCAAACAGTTGTAAGCTCTGACCGAAAGCTGTAGTTCCTCAATGGGGATTTGATAGGTGGTGTCTTCTTCCTTGACATCCTCATCCCGCTTCGGTTCAAGGGTGACATCCTTGAGAGGACTAAAGAGATCCACCAAAATATCCGCAGCCTGGCTCATAGCTTGCTGAGGAGTTAGGCTGCCGTTGGTGTTGACCTCCATAATCAGCCGGTCTTTGGGCTGATCCGCGCCGACGATCATCTCTTCAACTGAGTAGTTGACCTTACGGACAGGCATGAAGATCGCATCGATCTGCATAAAGTCTAATGCAGTGGCTTCATCCCTATTATTGCTGACAGCGCGATAGCCGCGGCCATTTTCCACTCGAAACTCCATTTCGAGGGTATGCCCTTGGGCCACCGATGCCACATAGTGGTCCGGATTAATCAGCTCTACTTCAGCAGGTAACTCAAAGTGAGCAGCCGTTACCGTTGCTGGTCCTTGGACAGCTAAACGGCCAATCTGAGGCTGATTCGTATAGGTTTTAAGAACAACCTCCTTAAGGTTAAGGATGATGTCTAAGACATCCTCACGAACGCCTGGAATAGTCGCAAACTCATGGTTTGCCCCCGCCATGCGCACGGCTGTGATTGCAGCACCTTCAAGGTTTGACAGCAGTACTCGTCTTAGGGCATTGCCCACTGTAATGCCCTGACTACGCTCAAGGGGCTCGATGATAAACCGACTAAATTGACTTTGGTCATCATCGACAATCGATTCTACGCATTCAACTTGAAACTGTCCCACTACAGTGGCCTCCCTTAGATAGCTATGCCTGCTGGCTGATCTGTTAGCTGATGGTAATAGATATCAAATTTAAACACGTCGACGCTTGGGTGGGCGGCAACCGTTATGGGGAATGGGAGTCACATCTCTAATTAATGTGATTTCTAACCCAGCTCCTTGGAGTGCACGAATAGCGGTTTCGCGTCCAGCTCCCGGACCGCTGACCATGACTTCAACCTGACGCATACCTTGGTCCATCGCTCGCCGCGCGGCACCGTCAGCAGCGGTTTGGGCTGCGAATGGAGTTCCTTTTTTCGCACCTTTAAAGCCACTGGAACCGGCTGATGCCCATGAAATGGCATCACCTTTGGTGTCTGTAATGGTGACAATAGTGTTGTTGAATGTCGATTGGATGTGGACGACACCATTGGGGACATTCTTTCGGGATTTGCGTCCACCCGCGCGCTTGACGCCTTTTGCCATGATTCGTGTATTCCGAAAACGTTAACTCTTCAAAACTTTCCTAGCAATCAAACAGCAATTTACCTACCGCTGGATTGCCTTGTCAAAATACCCTTTATGTTGTAACACGCATGCCGCCATTAACAACCCGATTAAAGATCACCTGCAGATTGGCTGCGTATTCAGGGTCTACTTCTTGCCAGGTTTCTTCTTGCCGGCAATGGCTAAACGCTTGCCTCGACGGGTGCGTGCATTGGTGCGGGTACGCTGACCACGCACCGGTAGTCCCATGCGATGCCGACGACCTCGATAGCAGCCGATATCCATCAGCCGCTTGATGTTCATGCTTTCCCAGCGTCTCAGATCACCTTCGATCTGATAGTCGTTTTCAACGACTTCCCGCAATTTAGCTACATCACTATCAACCAGGTCCTTAACGCGAATATCAGCATTAACCCCAGTCTTTGCCAAGATTTGTTTGGCGCGGCTCGGACCGATGCCGTAAATATAGGTTAATCCAATCTCAATGCGCTTATCCCTGGGTAGGTCAACGCCTGCAATACGTGCCACCGTGCTTTCTCCCTAGTTTGCTGCCGTGCGGTTTGAATCTCACTGAACTGATTAGTCAGTGGAAAACCTCTAAATTGAATCTGAAAAAAATCGTTAAACTGGCTACAGTGACTAACCCTGACGTTGCTTATGCTTGGGGTTAGAACAAATCACCATGACTCGACCGCGTCGACGGATCACCCGACACTTGTCGCACATTTTCTTGACGGATGCCCGTACTTTCATGCTGAAAAATTGTAATAAAATTTGCCTACAGAAGTGTGATTCTAGCAAACAGCTTAACAACCAGTCAATTAATTTTTGTTGCGAATCATTGATGTGGGTTGAATCCGCTGGCTGTCGATGTCACGGCGTTTGAGGCCTTGCTGTTAGCGTTGTCTTTGGCCCTGTTGATGTGTAGCTGTGGTCGGTATGTGTGTGGGCCAATAAAAAAGCTCTGCTGTTAATAATTAGCAGAGCTTTTTTATTGTGTATGGATGGAATTTTGAGTCTAGGCTGCTTCTCGTCTTAGGGCCATCTCAACTTGCTTAAACTCTTGCTCAAGGCGAGTTTTAAGTTTTTCTGGGATAGGACGATTTGGGTAGGAGCTGTAGTGCCCTGCTAATGCATTGAGTGCTGTTTGCATGGTTGCAAAGGAACTGAGGCTAGATGCACCTGCCGATCGTCGATAGCGCGCCGAAAAGGAGTTGATTTGCTGTCTTGCCTGGGCGCGAACCTCAGGTAGATTGGGCGCGTCTGCGGGAAGTTCGATGGCAGCTCTAAGGGTTTCTACCACAGCTACGGTGTCTTGGCGATAGTTGCCGCTGAGGCCGTCGGCTCCGGTGCCATCTCCACCACAACCGGTGAGACCCAAGATTGCCACTAGGGTAAATGCAAACAAGCGAGACAAAATGCGTTTCATAAACTTAGTTCCCAATTAAGATGGCTCCACGTTGGTATGCCTGGCCACTGGGCCTGTATTGGTCATCTTATCGGAATGGGGTACGGAGGAGAAATCTTGGGGGCTGGTTGGGGCTGGTGATGTTGGGTGCTAAGCGGGGAAAATGCGCAGTCGGCGGTTGGGTTCGTCGCCGAAGCTCAAGGATTTAAGTCTGTAGTGTTCGGCCAGTTCATGTTGCATTTTTCTGATTTTGGCAGAGCGGGGCAGTAACTCGACGGGCTGCCCCTTGGGAATAACGATTTGTTCAACGGCTAGTCTTGCTTCTTCGAGGGCTTCTAGCTCGTCATCTGCCCCTTGGCGGGTGAATAGGGCAAGGTCAATCGCGTCTGCTTGTTCCTTGGGATCGAGATTGAGCAGGTGCTGTAGGGCGCGGGTAATTTGTGGGATGGTGTTGGATTTTACGGTGTAAATGGGGATCTGGCGTGATTTGGCGATGGTTTTGAGTTTTGAGTGGTTGCGGACGTGAGATCGCAGCGCTAATACCGCCTGGGCCATGCCTAAATCTTTAGTAATGGATACGGGGAATTTGAGGGTGTCAATCACATGGTGTAGCTGTTCGCGACTGATGCCGTAGGGATAAACAGGCACCCAGTCTTCGCCATTGGGGCCTGTGGGGGAAGAGAGCTCTAAGTCGTCCGTATTGAGTTGTTGATCTAGTAGGGCTTGGAACTCAGCTGCTGCTGGCGCGGGAGGGGCGGCAGGGACGGGGCCATTGCGTCTCGAGGATGGGGGCGCAATGGCCTCCATTTGACCGGCTTCTCTCCAGCCTCGGGTGGCGCTACGGCGAGTGGTGCGCCGCTGGCTGACAACATCTGGAAGTTCATGGGTGATGACTACTTTCCCATTCTCTCCAATGGTTCGAATCTGGGTTTCTGGGAGCCGCCCCCGCAGGAGATGGTCCACGGTGGTGGCGACCTCTTCATGGACTACCCACCGCTGTCTCTCTAGCATCTCGATGGCCATGTCAAAGGTGGGGGGGGCTTTGCGCTCCAGCACACTTTTTTGGCTCCTCCTACGGCGGGCTTCGTCATCGCCTAGGGTGACGGTTTGAATGCCGCCAATTAGATCTGCTAGGGTCGGATTTTTGAGTAGATTTTCTAGCTGGTTGCCGTGGGCTGTACCCACTAGCTGTACGCCTCGCTCTGCAATGGTACGGGCTGCCAACGCTTCTAGTTCCGTGCCAATTTCATCAATGATAATCACCTCGGGGGTGTGGTTTTCGACCGCTTCGATCATCACTTGATGTTGCTGTTCCGGCTGAGCCACCTGCATTCGACGGGCGCGGCCAATGGCGGGGTGAGGAATATCGCCATCGCCAGCGATCTCATTGGATGTGTCAATGATCACGACGCGTTTGTGGAGATCGTCGGCCAGGACGCGGGCAATTTCCCGTAGGGCGGTTGTTTTCCCTACCCCTGGGCGGCCTAACAGTAAAATTGACTGGCCCGCTTCGATCAGGTCACGAATGATCTCTACGGTGCCAAAAACGGCGCGGCCTACTCGGCACGTGAGACCAATGATGGTGCCGCTTCGGTTTCGCATGGCGCTGATGCGATGTAGGGTTTTTTCGATACCCGCTCGATTATCACCGCCAAACTGGCCTACACGGTCAATGCAATAGTCCAGCTCCTCGCTGGAAACCACCTGTTCTGAAAGATAATCTGCGGTGCCTGGAAATCTGGCTTCGGGGCGTCTGCCCAAGTCAAGAATCACCTCAATCAGCTGATGACGTTGGGGATGGTTGCTGAGGTGCTCCCGTAGGGCTGCGGGCAAGATGCTGAGCAGCTGCTCCAAATCATCATGGATGGGCGGGGTAATGGTGGGTAGTGCAGAAGTGGATTCCGGCGTGGGCTGATATTCGTCTGAACGAGCCATAGATTCGGAGATTAAACAGAGAATGTAGAAGCAACTGCGGAGATGGCAACGCCCTAGGGGGGGACTGTGCTGGTGGTTGGGGCTTGCGCTGGGGGATCTTGTCCCTGTGCTGCGGAGGCCGGTTCGTGGGGGTTGAGTTTGATCTGATGGACTAATGCACGGGCTAGGTCCACCTGTTGCCATAGCTCCTTGGGGTGATCTTCTAAATGACCATCCCCTGGGTTGACTAGCCGTCGCGCGTAGCTACCATAGGCAACGCCGTTGATGGTGGTGGGTGCAGCCTGGTTCCCATGGTTGGAGCCATGGGGGGCTTTGAGTAGATTTAGCGATCGCAACTTTGCCACCGTGTAATGATTCGTTCCACCGGCTAGTTGAACATAGCCAGGTAAACGGGCATTTAAGACCTTTTGGGCCAGCCGAATAGTGGCGCGGGTGGTCCCTTTCCCAATATCACCACTCATGGGACGACCGTCAGTCTGCCAAAGGAGATGCTTCGGTTTAGGCTGCATAAGGCCATAGAGATGGCCCAAGTAATCAACAATGGCCGTACTGTGGTGAGGGTCACTATCAGGACAGCTTATAGACACTAGCTTTAACCGAGAAAGGTAGGGAGCGAGCTGCGTCCATAGATACTGAAATTCTATCTGCCTACCCATTTGGGTGTGAATTTCAACCGCATCTACGTGGGGCAAAATTGAAGGCAGGATTGAACCTGCTGCCACCGTGAATGCCTGTTCTTCAATCAGGCCGTAGGGACACACGGGCAAGCAGCGGCCACAGCCATAGCAACGTTCCGCTATGACCTCCAAGTCAATGGGGGCTTTCGTCTCCCCTATTGGTGGTGCCATTTTTGGCAATGGCGACATTATGGCCTCGGCTGGACACACTCTTTGGCAAGGACAGGGACAATCAATCGGACATTGTTGGGCATCAAACCAGGCCTTGCGAAAATGAGGATCTTGCCCATCATTTAGGCTCACCATCAACCAGGGGCGACTGGCCATAGACGCGGAGGAAACGGTTTGTGCAGCTATGATCCCTTCCCAAGCTGCATGAACAACCGCCACATCGGCCGCCACATCAATACAATCTGCCCCTGCCAGGCTGTACACCAGGGACAAATTACGAATTTTCGAGACATCTTGGTAGCTAGCGCCGCAAATAAGCTTGAACCAACGTCCAAGCCTGAGGGCCTCTAACGGAGCGCGTAGAGTAGTCACCCACCTATGCTATCTATAATCGATGGAGTCTGCAGTGCTTTAGAACAAATGTTCTTGTTTGGCCTTCTTGTTTGGCCCCTAGTTGCCGTAGCGCTGATGGAGCTGCGTTTACGTTGCCTTGGTGACCCCATTTAGGCCGATTTCACCGCATCCCTTAGGGGAAACCATTTAAATGAGCGCTCCCCACCCAGTTCTACCACCACCTTGATGCGTTGGTCAGAGGCACACAGGGATGCCAAGAAGGCCAATTCCTGACTGGATAGTACGTGGCCCTCAATCAGCCAAAGCACAATTCCCTTCATCTTCGGAGCCATACGCTCTAAACGATATCCCAGTACTGGTGGAATAAAGTAACGCTCGCCAACGGCAGCCTGGCCAATGTCCTTCTTGCCTAAGTGGGGCGGTCTAACACCATGGACGTCTCCCAGATAGGCAGATAGATCGCCCAGTCCGCGGGCTGTCATGTGGAGACTTTCATAGCCCGCTGCCCGCATTCGCCGCTGATAGCGACCTTCAAAGCCCCCTTCTAACGGCATCCTTACTGCCAGGGCACCGTTGCTTTCCAAATCACGAACAAATCGATTGCCAAGTACAAGTAATCCCATAGCTTATGCGAACAGCGCCTATATGATGGTTCGTCTATCTGTATATCTATATATTAAGGCCGTTACCCGCTAACTTTGACAAAAATGACCAGAGGTTGCGCTTAATTTATTAATCCATACCTATCCAAACCACAGGCTCCAACGACTGCTACGGATAAATATTTAAAAGAATGGACAAGTTCCCCAATCCTCTGTAATATTGTAGACCGCTGCCAAACTAGATACTAGGTGGTAATGCTGCTTAAGTCTAAGGCGCGGTTTCTCGGCTCAAAGGGCTTGATTCCAGAGCATTAGATGTTCTGGGTCACATATGTGTCCTGGCCATTTCCCAAAGTATTCAATCAAATACGGTTGAATTTCTAGAGATACGGAACGGATACCCTCGGGTGTTTGTTTGGTTCTCTGGATAATTGCCCCCGCTGTGAAAAAACAAGGGGCTCACAATGCTGGCTGCAATCATTGCAGTTTGGCTAAAACGTCTAGTCGGAGATTGATTGTGTCTGTCGGTATTCTCGGGACGAAGCTGGGAATGACTCAGGTGTTTGATGACACTGGCAATGCTGTGCCAGTAACTGTTATTCAAGCTGGCCCCTGCGTTGTTACTCAAGTTAAAACGCAGCAAACCGATGGCTACTGCGCCGTGCAGCTTGGCTATCAGGAAGTGGCAGAAAAAGCGTTGAATAAGCCTGAATTAGGTCACCTCAAAAAATCAGGGTCTTCTAAACTGCGTCATCTGCGCGAATATCGCGTTAAGGATAGTTCCACGTTTGAGTTGGGACAAACCTTGGCCGCAGATATTTTTGAAGCAGGTCAATTGGTGGACGTTTCCGGTAGGAGTATCGGTAAAGGTTTTGCCGGTCTTCAGAAACGGCATAACTTTAGTCGTGGTCCCATGACCCACGGTTCTAAGAACCATCGTCAACCCGGTTCTATTGGTCCTGGTACAACGCCCGGTCGAGTTTATCCCGGCAAGAAGATGGCGGGTCAGATGGGGAATGTACAGGTCACAGTACGTAAGCTTGCTGTTGTCAAAGTTGATGGCGAGCGTAATGTTCTGCTTGTTAAAGGTGCTGTTCCTGGTAAGCCGGGTGCACTGTTGAACATTTCCCCTGCAAATATTGTCGGCGAGAAGTAAGGGGGCTAGGAACTCATTATGGTTGATTGCGTAATAAAAGATTGGCAAGGTGCCGACGCTGGTACCGCCACCCTTGATCTAAAAGTTGCGAACGAAGATAACGCCGCTCACATTGTTCATCGCGCCATCGTGCGTCAGATGCACAATGCCCGCCAGGGTACGCTGTCTTCCAAGACTCGTTCTGAGGTTCGAGGCGGTGGTCGTAAACCTTGGCGCCAAAAAGGAACTGGCCGCGCCCGCGCTGGCTCCAATCGCTCTCCTCTGTGGCGTGGTGGTGGTGTGATTTTCGGCCCTAAGCCCCGCGACTTTGAGGTCAAGATGAACCGCAAAGAGCGTCGCCTAGCGTTGCGAACAGCATTCCAGAGCAGAGCTGATGAAATGGTCGTGGTACAAAACTTCACCGATCAGCTCTCTGCCCCTAAAACAAAAGAAGTCCTTTCCGCAATGGAACGCTGGGGTGTAGAGCCCGATCAGAAAGTTCTGATGATTACGGCCGAAAAGAATGACGTGGTTTATCGCTCTGTGCGAAATGTCGCCAAGATTAAGCTAATCCTGGCGACAAATCTCAACGTCTATGACATCGTTCTAGCCGATCGATTGGTTGTAACTGCCGCTGCTCTCGAGAAAATTCAGGAGGTGTACAGTGCCTAAGGCGATTGACCCCCGAAATCTACCCGATATCATTCGGAAACCCCTTATTACCGAAAAAGCGACTTTAAATCTGGAAAACAACCAGTACACATTTGATGTTGCTCCCAAGGCGACTAAGCCTGAGATTAAAGCAGCGGTTGAAGCGTTGTTTGAGGTGAAGGTGACGGGCATTAGCACCATGAATCCGCCTCGTAAGAAGAAGCGGTTGGGTCGCTTTGTTGGTTACAAGCCGACCTATAAGCGGGCAGTCGTCACCCTTGCTGAGGGTGACAGTATTCCCCTCTTCCCAGATGTCTAGAACCGACCTTAGCACTCAATTAGTTTTCAGATAAAATCATGGGAATTCGTACTTATCGGCCTCTGACTCCAGGTACTCGCGAGCGCAGTGTTTCTGATTTTTCAGAAATTACTCGGAGCAAGCCGGAAAAGAAACTAACGCACTCTATTCACCGTGCTAAGGGAAGAAATAATCGAGGTGTTATCACCTGCCGTCATCGCGGTGGCGGTCATAAGCGTCTCTATCGCATGATCGATTTCAAGCGCAACAAGCGAGAGATGACGGCTGAAGTGCTCTCGATTGAATACGATCCCAACCGGAATGCGCGCATTTCCCTCGTCCAATATGAGGATGGTGAAAAGCGCTATATTCTGCATCCCGTAGGTCTGGCCGTTGGTTCTACCATCGTTGCCAGTCCTGAGGCTCCCTTGGAAGTTGGTAACGCATTGCCACTACACAAGATGCCTTTGGGTACTGCGGTTCACAACGTTGAGCTATATCCCGGTCGGGGTGGTCAAATTGTTCGTGCCGCCGGTGCTTCTGCCCAGGTGATGGCGAAAGAGGGTGGTTATGTCACCCTGAAGCTGCCCTCCAGTGAAGTGCGGATGATCCGACGTGAGTGCTACGCCACGATTGGTCAGGTTGGCAACGTTGAAGCGCGTAACGTCACCCTTGGTAAAGCGGGGCGAAAGCGCTGGCTGGGAAGACGGCCTGAGGTTCGAGGTAGTGTGATGAACCCGGTCGATCACCC
>CALHGI010000466.1 GCA_938029995.1 uncultured cyanobacterium
CATCAATCCGGTTAAGGCAGCCGCCACCACAGACACGCAGAATGACCCCATAGCTTTTAAGCCTTCCCAATCAACTATTGTTGTTTAGTATATCTATCCAGGTTACGGAAAACGATTCAATTATCTCTTTACCGAGCCCGGATAAAACAAATGGGCAGACAGTCCATGACCACCTACCCATCATTTTGCTCCCTGCCAAGGATCAACAGTTTAACGCGTTAGTAATAGTTACCAATCTTGCGATGGTGAACGGCTGTGATTGCTTCATCCTTGGAAACTTTGCCATTATCAACGGTGCAATACACCAGCCAATGGTCGGTTAGTTCCATTCTTGTTGTAACCTTACATTCCAAATAGGCTAGGGCATCGGCCAGAATGGGAGATTTGTTGTTGGCCGGCCGGGTACGAATGCCAGCAAAGCGGTCGGCACCGGGGGGAAACCGCTTGAGGAAGTGCTTCATGAGCGGTAGGTGATTGCCCTCTTCCAAGATGTTTAGCACAAAGGTGTCGCCCACCTGCATCAAGGACTCAATGGCCCGGTCCTTGGCGACTGCAATGGTAAAGCCTAGGGGCTTGAAGCTGGCTTGGGAAATCCAAGAGGCCAACATGGCACTGGTGACTTCACCCTTGGCGGCGGTAATGATATACAGTCCGCTGCTGATGCGTCCCAGCGCTTTTTGTAAGTCAGCATCCAGGGCCTTAATCTTTTTGATTTTCTTTGCCTTGGCTAGGTCCTGGCCTAGGTCCGTACCGGTCTCATCGCAGAGCTGATATAGGCCTTCCGACGGGGTATCTTTGACGCGCAGAGGTTCAAAAGCAACCTTGAGGTCCAGATCCTGTAGCTTACTTTGTAGGGTGTCGATGGGTTCGTCGTCACCACCGTAGGATTCAAACAGGCCAAAGGTTTGCTTGTCGGTGACGGCGGCCAAAATGGAGCTGAGGGCGGTTTGAACTTCCTCTGCCCCCTGGCCGGAGGAGGGGGGCATGCCCAGCAACAGTCCCTTGGCTCGGCCCACCAGTTCGTTCACATCGTGGGGGTCAGCTAGGCGCATGTCCATCATTTCGACGGCAACGCCGGTTTTGGTGATGCCCTTGGCTAGGGCCTGGGAGATGCGATCGCAATACCCATAGTCCGACACATAGAAAATCGCCACCAGGTTTTCAGACTTACTCTTCTCGTTACTCCAGTTACGATAGCGACTGGTCAGCTCCTCTAGATTGTGACGAATTAGGGGACCATGACCCACGGCAATGGTGTTAATCTCCCCCAGCTTATCCATGCGCTTCATGGCAGAGATTACCGAGCGGGCATTGGGAGCCATCAAACACTCATAGTAAAAGCGAAAATCAGGGGAGATGGCATCTAGATCCTCGTCAAAGGTGTCGTCAGTACAGTAGTGGGCGCCAAAGGCATCACAGGTGTAGAGAATGCCGGTCTTTTGGTCGTAGGTGAAAATCGTATCGGGCCAGTGGAGGTTAGGGGCACTGACAAACTCCAGCACATGACCGCCGCCCAGGTCCAGGGTGTCACCATTTTTTACCAGCATCGACTCAAAGGGCTGGTGCACCAGGTCCTCTAGGAACTTGACCGCCACCTTTGCACCCACAACGACGGCATTGGGAGCCAGGTCCAATACGTCTTTAACCAGGCCGCTATGGTCCGGTTCAGTATGGCTAATGACGATGTAATCAATATCCTTCAGGTCAATCAGGCCCTTCAGCGCATCCATATAGAGCTGCTGAAACTTGGCGTGGGAGGTGTCAATTAACGCCGTTTTATCCCCACGTACCAGGTAGGAGTTGTAGGTGGTCCCGTTCTGCAAGCCAAACTCAATGTCAAACCGGTCCCGATCCCAGTCTAGGGAACGGATCACCGTGGTATTTTCTGCCAGGTCACCCGTGGTAAGGGTAAGGCGCTTTTCAGCTGAATTGGCAAGGTTTGGAGCAGCTACAACCATGGGTTTCCTCTAAGGGGTATCCAAAAGTACACGACTTTAACAACATGCATGTTGCTTAAGTCTCTATTGTGTATCAAAAGCTTAACGTTTGCAGCCCATTTTTCTAGGACAACCCATAAGAAAACGCAATATTAAAGGTTTGCGATGGGTAATTGAAATCGCTATGCCCTGAATCTACCGGCCCTGAATCTACTGATTAATGGTCTCCTGTAGAAGGCGAAGGTTGTGTTGGGCCTTAAGGGTATCTGGATGGTCGGGACCCAATTGCATTTGGTAAATATCTATTGCCCGCTCAATCATGGCCTGGGCCTCTTCATAGCGCCCTTGGCTGTAGTAGAGTCCAGCCAGGTTATTCAAGCTTCTAGCCACATCAGGATGTTGAGAACCAAACTGGGTTTCACGAATGGTCAAGGCGCGCCGATATACGGGTTCAGCTTCTCCATAGCGCCCCTGGGCTCGGTAGAGTTTGCCCAGGTTATTTAAGCTTCTGGCTACGTAGGGGTGTTGCTCGCCAAGCTGGGTTTCATAAATAGTCAGGGCTTGCACAATCAAAGGCTCCGCCTCCCCATAGCGACCCTGGAGGCTATAGACATCACCCAGGTTATTCAAACTTGTTGCCACATCAGGGTGTTCAGGCCCGAACTGGGTTTCATAAATATCCACCGCTCGCTGCATCAGGGGCTCGGCCTCCCCATAACGGCCCTGGGCTTTCTACAGCAGACCCAGCATATTCAAGCTGTCTGCCACGTCAGGGTGTTGGGGCCCTAAATGGGTTTCAGTTAATTCCAAATGCTGTTGGGCCAAGGGGATGGCCTCCGCATACTGCCCTTGCTCATAAAGTTCAGCGATTTCCTGTTTAGACGCTTCTGTTGCCGTTTGGCTGACAAGCATCGGTTGGGCCCTAGCTTCTGTCCAGTCTGATTGGGGGATGGCAACCACCAACCCAGGCAGCAATATGCCGGCTAAGAAAGGTTTAATCCAGTGAACGGAGGCTAATTTGAGCATGATACCGGGGACTGATTTCAGGGATTGAGGTAGTTTCAAGTGTAAAGTTTTCCTCTTGTCATTGCTACAGCCCATAGCTGTTTTAACATGCCGCCATAACGCCCCTAGGCATCCCCCAAACCCCTGGTTAGGGAGGCGTTTTGGCCTTGCTCAGGAAACCCGTGGGCAATTTGAGATGACTGGACTCCTTCCGAGAAGCTGTTGCCCCTCCAGTAACATCTCCAGTAATCGCTTCTTTAAACTCCACACCAGTCGCTTAAGCTATTCCCTAAAACCATGAGCTTGATTTTTGCCGTTGCTGATTTATAGCATCTGCCAGGTTAGTCAATACAATGGTTATCCCTGAAAGCTTTTGGCCTCAACAGCTAACCTGGCGCGCAAACGTCCTAATGCATCAGGACGTTTGCTATAGGGGATGAACCGATCAACTCAGACGCAATCTAGACCGGT
>CALHGI010000467.1 GCA_938029995.1 uncultured cyanobacterium
CTTCTTTGCCCAGGGCAATAATGAATACCCCGTTGTTAAAGATATTCCCGTGGATGCTGTGGTAGGTGGATTTGGCACCTTTGATGCTGATGACTTAAACGTTAATCTCCTTGGCGAGAACCAGGCAGAAGCTGTGCGCATCATGGATCGTGCTGGCTGGGTGTAGTTCCAAAAACTATGGATAGAAAGGCGATGGATGCCAATCCATCGGTGTGATAAGCCTTCATTGAAGGGTTCCTCTTCCCTAAAAGCTCCCCATGATGTCCTAGGACATCATGGGGTTTCTTCCATCACGCGTCGCAGAGCGAGGCCGCCGCCGTTCAGCACTCTAAAAAAGTCTTTTGTCTATTCGTCACTCACCGGTTTGATTACCATTTTCCAAGGCCTGTAAATCTGCCTGGGTAATCAGGTGAGGCGTAATAATATAAATCGCCGCTTTCAAACCATCACCCAATACGTTGAGATAGTTCACCTCAGCGTCTGGAACATTCGGCAGGCGCATTTCATAAACCCGATGATTCCGTACTTCGGAATCATCATTATCATCATAGGGGGTTAGCTCGTATCCTTGTGCTTCTAACTGCTGACTAAGGGTTTTAAGGGCGTCTGTATAGTTTTCCCCCTCAGCCCTACGACAGTTTTCTAACCCATAACAACCGGATTCAGAGCCTGTTATATGGGGAAAGTCACTGCTAAATTGCACGGCGATCCCCGCCTCCGGTTCACTGGTTTCCAGCGGGGATTCTGTTTGCTCTAGTTCCTCCTCCGGCGGCGGCTCCGGGGCTGGTTCATCGTCTAGCAGCTTTATCTCTTCTACATTTTCTAGCTGTTCAGGCAACTCATCAGGTATTTGGGTAAGTGGAGCTTGAGGGGGGAGAGCAGAAATGATGGGTGGTGGGATGGGTGGTACTTCTGCTACGGAGGGCGCTGCGGGGACAGGGGCCTTTTCAGGCAACGGTTGGGTGACAACGGGCAGGGTTGTGAGGGCAATTGCCCCACTTTCCTCAACCAGATCCAAATCCTCCGGTTCCGGTGCCGACCTTAGCCACTCTTGGGGCATGGGCAACAGGAGCAAGGCTCCATGTAACGCCAGGGAAATCCCGACCAGTGTTCTCAATCCGTAGTTGCTTTTTAACCCCCTAGTGGGGGCAGATTTTACTGGCACAGAGGTCTTTGCCGACGCCGTCTGCGCAGATGCAGACGGTTTAACCAACATCGTCGTGCTGATGAAAATGCTGAGCAATTAGCCCCGAGACCTGCCCAGGCTTCACCTTGGTATATTTCTGCTTGTGGGGCATTACCACCAGATTGGGGCCCGCTTTGCACTTGTCCATACAGCCCGTCAGCTTAACCTGCACCGTGTCGGTCAAACCATAGTTCGCAAGGGTGGTTTCCACTTCACGACACACCTGGGCAGCCCCCCGCTTTCGACAGGTTGATTTTTGACAAATTAAAATCTTAGGTGCTTTTCCCTTCGCCTTAGGAACAGCTGTCCGAGATGGATCATTCGTCGACAAGGGCTGGTTAGTCGGAGTTGTCACTAATGAGAGGGGCTTAATCCGTACGACTTCCTTCGCCTTAAGTTTTGGTTCACCGGTGTCTTGATCCGTGGATTGTTCTCCCACCACTCGAATTGAGTCACCCGCCTGAAGATAGCGAAACAGCATTAGCCGCACTGCTTTGGATAGCTTAATCACATGCTGTGATCCATGGGCATCACCCAGCCTTAAATACTTAAAAGGGGACTTGCCCCCAGTTATAAACCCTTCAAATCGGCCTTCCAGACAGAATGCTCGCTTATCCTTCGCCATATGAGTCAGCATTGCTTACCTTAGGGCTAGTCTAGCTCAGAACTCCATGCTTATTGCGACTAGTTCCTTTAAAATAAGCTCAATTGAATCTGAGATAAAATCCTATTAGGAAAGTCTATTTAATACTGACGGGATTAACTAAAATGCCTAAACTTCCCTAAAACCTTTGTAAGTCAATGAATTGAATGGCCTATAGCGTTTACATGTCTGCCTGGCGCTAAACCATATCTAGAAAGGTTTATAATACTCTTGACATCTATTTTCATTTAATGTTCAATTAAAATCGGGAATGCTTTTCAAATAGATGCCCTTAAAAAACCTCCCCTGGGGGAGGCGGCTCCTTAAGGGAGGGGGTAGTCCTTTGAATTGTTTCTCAGGCTTAGTTGTTTAGAACCACGAGGGTGTCATTTGCTAAGAAATGGTTGAGGTGATAAGCGCGTTCTTCGGTCTTGAGTAGGACTGTTTCATACAAATACCGTGTGGCACGATCCCCTAGGCTTTCGGCCTGGGCAGCCTGACGACGTAGGACAGCAATAACTGCCTGTTCGCCAGCCAGATCGTTTTCGATCATCTGACGACAGCGATAAATCCCATCGGGTTCTGGGGTAAAGCAGCATAGCTCGGCTAATTTGCTAAAGCTAGCGACCGGTACTCCCCCTAGACCGTCTAGACGCTCACCGATGTCGTGAACATGGCCTTTTACTTGATCATAGCTATCTTCAAAGTAGTTATGGATCTGGTAAAATTCAGCCCCTTCTACAACAAAGTGATGCTTCTGGTATTGGATATACAGTGCTTGGAAACTGGCTAGAAGGATATTTAATCCTTCGCAGACCGGTGTTGTGATTGATGTTTCTAATGCGATCTCATTTTCCGTAACCTGCCCAAACGGGGTAACCAATGTGGATGAGCTAACCATGGGATGACTCCAAGAAGAATTCAAGTGTGATAAGAACAGCTAACTATTTACTGTTAATGACTTAGAGGATGAATCGGTCTAAAAAAAGTGCACCATGCCAGATTTTTAGATGAAATCCCTCAAGGATTAGCAACGCCAACTGTTTTATAAACGACTCGGGTGGCTGTTGATGATAACCATGCTAGCTCAATATCACTGACTAAATAAATAACCCAAAACCTCTATCCATAAGGAGTTCAGCATTTCATGTGACATAGATTCGCAATAGTTATTTGGAATATTTTTTACCGAATCGACCGTTATCGCGTCGTTTCATCATTTTTTACCAAAGGCTAGTTTTTAAAGCATTTTTTACTGATGCAACTAGCTTCTAGTTATTTTTCTCTGGCCTATCAGTAAGTGATAACAATCGACGACAAAATTCTAGATTTTCTTATCTAATACCTAGAAAAGATTTTCATTAGTGAAATCTAAAAGATAATACACGGAGCCAGTCCCCTTGCTCCATGGGCTTTATAGATTATTTTTGTTTTTATTTATTTCGTTGTTGAAAATAACTTCTACTAGACCCTTCATGACCCCACATTGATTGCTGAATGACTGTTTCTTCCTTAAGTATTTCCATTGCCACCGTATCGACAAAAACTATTGAGTAAACCTATGGTCACAATTAACTGCAACAATCGATGGGAAGCCTATTTTCGCCTGAAAGAGCTTGGCATTCCCTGTGAATGTAAAAGTTATCAGCCCCTCAAAGTCAAAATCACATCAGCGAATGACGCTATTCAAGTATGGTGCCTTACCCATCGCTTAACTAAATCACGTCAAGACCTTGCCCATGGTTTAGAAAACTGCCTAGCTTTGGTTTAGACAGGGTCAACCCAATATTCCATTAAAAAGGATGGCCATGGCCATCCTTTGGAAACTCACACAGCCCGCTGTTGGTTGGCCAATACCCACTTCTTCTTGGGGTTCTTCTTCCTGCAAGGGCATCTATGGCATGCACTACGTTCCATGGGCTTTGACTTCAAACGAGTGAACAAAGCTCTAGATAGTATTGCCCAGGTATAGACTATTGTACTGTTGCTGAACATGGGCATAAACGAGGCTGCCAGACACCGGCCCAGAACGGTTAAAACAGAGCGGCCCATGCCTTAAGTCAGTCAACAGAACTATGACAGATTTAACCTTGCTCCAAGGAGCAGGTTACCAATTCTCCTCTCTCAACTTGGCCTGTACCCAATTAACGGTACGGGCCTTTTTTTCAGCCGTAAACGTTATTCCCAACGCTATTGACTTTTATTTTTATTTATGGGGCCCATAGTAAACATAGCGCTTCGATCGGCTGAATTTACCCGGTGTAGCCAGTAGGCGGGAACGCTGATGCCACCGTTGATACTTTAGACGATAGGTCCATAGCCAAGAAAGTCTTAAACCAAAGGCAGAAACCGCAATGAAGCAAAGAATAAAAAGCCAATTATGCCAATTCATAAAGTGAAGTGCTTTAAGGGATGATTTTCTGCACTAATGCAACGCATCTATTCGACCGCTGTATTTTCACTCATGATAACGGATCTCAATAAATTGACCAACTTATATGCTGGC
>CALHGI010000468.1 GCA_938029995.1 uncultured cyanobacterium
AAACAGCCTATACCCTGGGCGCTGGCGATGTTGTCCGCATAGACATCTTTAGGGTGCCGCAATACAGCGGAGAGCGGGAGGTGGCCCTAGATGGCACCCTAAATTTACCGCTGGTGGGGCCAGTCAATGTGGCAGGTCTAAATATAGATGAAACCACAGCACTGCTCTCAAGCCAGTATGCTCAATTTCTCAGACGCCCCCTGGTCACCCTTAGTCTGCTCAACCGACGTCCGTTGCAAGTGGGTATTTCTGGTGAAATTAATACCCCCGGTGCCTATACCCTCACCCAAACCGGCACCCAAGCCCCCCGGTTAACCCAGCTGCTAGAAAGGGCCGGGGGCGTCACCCAAGTGGCAGACATTCACCAGGTCCAAATTCAGCGCCCCGGACGCGATGGCAGTCAACAAGTCTTCACCGTCGACCTGTGGCAACTACTGGACACAGGTAACTCCCAATACGATATCTCCCTCAGGGATGGCGATTCCATCTTTATCCCCACCGGTACCCTATCCCTACAGGATGCGTCTCTTTTAGCAGATGCCAGCTTCGCCGCCAGCGTGAGTCAGCCCATTAACATTGCAGTAATTGGTGAAGTTTATCGCCCGGGCCCTTACACCCTCCAGGGCGGTTTGGCCACCACCAGAGATGCCGGAGACATCGGCGCATCCGCCAGAACCAGTACCCCCACTACGGTTACTCGGGCCTTACAAGTAGCCGGAGGCATTAGACCCCGAGCCAATATCCGCCAAGTTCAGATTGTTCGCCCGACTCGGGCTGGTGGAACCCAGGTGATTGATGTCGACCTGTGGCAACTACTGGAAACAGGCGATATCTATCAAGACATTGCCCTGCAGGCCAACGATACAATCTTTGTCCCCCTGGCCACCGCATTGAACCCAGAAGAAATTCCCACGGTGGCCGGTTCAAGTCTCTCCCCCAACTCCATTCGAGTCAATGTCGTGGGTGAGGTCACCGAAGGAGGGTTGCGTGAGCTACCGCCCGACACAGCCCTTAGTCAAGCTATTTTGGCCGCAGGCGGGTTTAACACCCGGGCCAAGAAAGGGGAGGCCGAACTTATCCGCCTCAATCCAGATGGCTCCGTTACTCGCTCCACACTACCAGTCGACTTTTCCCAAGGCATTAGCGATGAGAACAATCCCATTTTGCAAAATAATGATGTGATTATCGTCAACCCATCTGCCCTGGCCCGTGTGAGTGACAGTATTGGCACAGTCCTAGGCCCCGTTGGACAAGTGATTAACAACGTTTTCTCACCCCTCAGGTTCCTAAATATACTTGACTAGGTTAGCGCCATTACTGAGTAACAAGGTTAAACAATCTGTTAGGAATGCCGTACGGCAAGGTTTTCCAGATGAAATCTTAGTTTGCATCAGCAATGTCAGTTGCCATATCCAGCCCTGAGATCTTTGATATCTAATCTCTACCAATCACATCTATTATTTTCCCCTAACCCATGAGAGCCGATACCCTTCCCTCCTCCCCCCCAAACTGGATAGCGCCCGATCGATCCACCACCGAAGATGAAGGTGGACTGAATGTTGGCGCCCTGGTTAAAACCCTGCAGCGCAAATGGTGGGTAATCACTGGTGTAACAGTTGTTACCATGGGGTTGGCTGCGGCTAAAGTCCTTACCGAAAAACCTATTTATAATGGCGGATTTGAAATCTTAGTACAAGCCCAAAGTACTGAAACTGAGGTTATTTCCAATATTCCAGAAACCATCACCAGCCGCGATCCAGAGCAATTTAAAGCCACCCTGGTAGACGGAGATTTACTCAAAATATTAACCAGTCCCAAAGTATTGCAACCAGTGGTTGAAGGGGTCAAGGAACGTTACCCTAATTACTGTCCACTGCCATTGCCGGATGCGAATCTACCAGCAGCTGATGACCCCAGTCTACTAAGTATTAACGCAGATCCCTGTTATCAGATTTTATCTAGGCGCTTACGGGTAACTCCGCTGGGTAAAGACTCAGACATTATTCGAGTAACATTACAGGATCCTGAGCCGCAAACGGTGCAGGTAATTCTGAGTTTGGTGTCCCAGGCCTATCTCACCTACAGCCTAGAATCCAAACAAGCCAATATCCGCCGGGCCATCGAATTTGTTGAGCAAAAGCTACCTGATTTGACTGGCAAGGTCGATACCTTACAAGACCAACTTCAGGCACTCCGGTTAAATTACAACATCATTGATCCCGACTCCCGTGGGGCCCAGCTATCTGGACAGGTGGGAACATTTTCTAAACAACAGCTAGACTTACAAATTGCCCTGGAGCAAAACCGCGCCAAGTATGAAAACCTGCGCGCCCAGCTAGGGGGTTCCCAAGAGCAAGCCTCTTCCTCTGCGTTAGCTCAAAACCCTCGCTATCAAACCCTACTCAATACGTTGTTAGAGCTAGATGCCCAAATTGCCGAAGCATCGACCCTCTACCTAGATAGCAGCCCCGATATGCAAGTCCTAAAGGAACAACGGCAAAATCTATTGGTGCTGTTAGATCAGCAGGGCGAGCAATCCCAGCGAGACTTAGTCAGTCAAATGCAGGAACTAGAAGCTCAAGAGCGTTCTTTAAACCAAACCCTAGGGGGATTAAGCTCAGACGTGGATGAACTTTCCAGTATCTCTAGGGAATATGTGGATATCCAAAGAGAACTAGGGATTGCCACGGAAAACTTAAATCAGTTTCTGGCTAAGCAGGCCGCCCTAGAAATTGATGCCGCCCAAAGAGAAATTCCATGGGAAATTGTCACCCCCCCTACAGAATTCTCTCCCCAAACCAGCAGCTTACTACAGAACTTGCTACTGGGTGGAACCCTAGGTTTATTATTGGGTGCCGCCATGGCCCTACTCGTAGATAAGTCAACGGGCGTTCTATACTCCGATAAAGATATCCAACGGGCCATCCCCTTTCCTATTTTGGGTAAAATTCCCACCCCTAAGCTAATTGAACAGAAAATTCCGAAACCAGGAAAAGCGCTACAGTTTGCGACCCACAATTCATCTAACGGAGATCGTACTACGCAATCTTCTATCGCTCAAAATGGCTCAGCTGAAGCGCGCACAGCCTATAGGGAAGATCCCTTTATGGAGGCCTTCCGCTCGCTATACACCAACATTAGACTTAGCAGCATTGATCAGCCCTTAAAGTCCGTGGTGGTAAGCTCTGTTATGGCTAATGAGGGTAAATCAATCGCCGCCATCCACCTGGCTGAGGCGGCGGCCCTCATGGGACAGCGGGTCCTACTGGTGGATACCAACCTGCGGGACCCCAAAATCCATCGATATCTCAAACTACCGAATGATGCGGGCCTCACAGACCTCGCCTTGAGTGATGCCAGTGCCCTCACTAAAAATACATTTCTCCATGAACCGATGGATGGTCTCAAGGTTCTCTGTGCGGGCACCATGGGTAAT
>CALHGI010000469.1 GCA_938029995.1 uncultured cyanobacterium
GGTTTTTCCGTCAACGACACCGTCGTCATCTACGACCGTATCCGTGAGAACTTCAAACTAATGCCCAATCAGGGGGTGGATAAAATCGTTAATGATGCGGTTAACCAAACCCTAGGACGGTCCATTAACACCACCATGACCACGGTGCTGCCCCTGGTGGCCATTGTGATCTTTGGTGGAGATTCCCTAAAGTTCTTTGCCCTGGCCCTGATCATTGGCTTTTTAGCCGGAGCCTATTCCAGCATCTTTATTGCCAGCACCCTGTTGGCCTGGTGGCGTTCCGGTTCTAACTCAAATACGGACATGGCCACCCCGGTTGCAGAATAAGTTTCAGCAGCGGCTAACCAGACACAACGTGACTTCTCCCGACAGGTCTAAAAACAGCGACAGCACAGCTACTACCGCTGAACAAGCGACGGAAAAAGCAATTGAAGCCCTCCGGCAACAGTCCATTACCCTGTGGTGGAAACTGACCGTGGTGGTGTGGTTAACCATTGGCCCCTTAACCCTGTGGCAGCTGCGGTCCGAAATTAATTTGCTATTGGACTATTTCACTTGGACCTCCGTTTACTACGGCCTCAAGTACAACTTTTTAGGCTCTTTAGGGTTCTTTCTATGTGTGGGCCTCACCATTACCCTATTGGTGCGAGAGGCGCGCCATCTGGTCCTAGGCATATCCCCCGTCGAGCGCAAACGGCTGGAAAAGCAGTTGGCCCGAATCCGACTCCAGGGAGCGTCCCATCCCCTATGGTCCCTGGTTAATCATGGAACTCACCACTAGCCGATTAATCATTCGCCCTTGGCAGCCCATGGCCGATGCCCAGCAAGCATTGGATATCTATGGCGATCCACGGGTAACCCATTGGCTACAGACCGCCCCTGATCCATCCATTCAGGCCACCCAGGCACGACTGCAGCGCTATGGGGCACGCACGGTCAATGGTCTGGGTGTTTGGGCTGTGATTGAGCAAGCCATTGACCGGGCCATTGGCAGTCTTTTACTAGTCCCCCTGCCCAACAGCGACAAAACCAACAGCGACAACATTGAAATTGGCTGGCATTTTCGCCCCGCTAGTTGGGGCTATGGCTATGCCACCGAGGCCGCCCATGCCATTCTCCATTACGGCTTTACAGATTTAGGGCTGTCGACTATCCATGCCGTCACCACCCAAGAGAATATTCGTTCGCAGCGGGTGATGGCCCGACTAGGGATGGAACCCTGGGGCATCACCACGGCCTATTACAACCAACCATTGCAGCTTTATGGTTTGGCCGCTAGCGATTACTCCTCTGGCCAACTGGAGTCAATGGCTGACAGTACAGCATCAATATCTGCACCGCTGACATAGTTCACCATCTCTGACCAAAAGGTCCCCGTGCCAACAGCGGCAGGCATCAGATCAGAGCCATCAAACCGAATAGTTTCGGCCTGGGCTAACACCGCGGCCATTTGCCGCACCCCATCATTGGGATAGGTGGCAAAATCCACCCCTCGGTGAGGGCTGATATAGCCTCGGGCGGCCCAACTCTCATGGGGGGTAACCGTGGTCAAATACTGCATTGCCGCCTGAGCTGCGGGACTGTTATTGGCCATGGCAATGACTAACCCACCGGTCAATAGGGGCGCTGTTGCCCCCGCACCGGGCAACAAAAACACCTGGGTATCTTTACCAGGCTCCACCGCATCAGGCAAAAAATCGGTAATAAAACTCGCTTGACGGTGGAGATAACAACCGGGGGGTTGGTCAAATAGGGGGGCCGGAGCATCCCCAAACGGGGTACTGATGGCGGCCACAGCACCGCCCTTTACATAGCGGTCATTGCGCACAATGGAGCCAAAGGCCTCCACAGCGGCTTTGACCTGGGGAGAATTAAATGGAATCTGATGGGTAACCCATTGGTCATAGACATCAGGGCCAGCGGTACGCAGCAAAATATCTTCTACCCAGTCGGTGCCAACCCAGCCACTGGCGTCTCCGCTTTCCATGCCAAAACACCAGGGTGTTTTGCCGGCATCGGCAATGGTGTCGGTCAAGGCCATCAGTTCATCCCAACTGGCTGGAATAGTATAGCCTTCGGCCTCGAAGGCGGTGGGGTTGTACCACACCAAACTTTTAGGATCGGAACGCATCCACACCCCATAGACCCGGCCATCCACCGTGCCTAGGTTAACCCAATCAGGCCCAAAGGCCTGGGTCAAGGTGCCCTTATCAATCACCTCATCGAGGGGCGTCAGTGCCCCTTCCCGTGCGAGATCTGCCATCAACCCCGGTTGGGGAAATATTGCCAGGTCAGGCACATCACCCCCCGCGATGCGAATCGGCAGTACGGTGGAAAAGGCGTCAGTGCCTTCATAGATCACCTCAATCCCAGTGTCAGCCGTGAAGGGCATAAAGGCTTCTTCAACAATCTCCTGGCCTACCCCCGTTAAGGAGCCTAAAATCAAGAGCGAGTCTTCCCTGGGGCTTGGCTGCTCCCCATTACAGGCGGTTAGCAGCAGCAACAGCCCAAGGCTGAGGGAAAACGATTTTGGCGGCATGGTGTTGGGGGCTGAGGTACATCCGATAGTGTATCGCCATCCTGCAGGGGCGTTCTAGCTAGAGGCACTGGTGTAAAACCGGAGGGCAAATCGCCAAAACCAACGGGATGCCTGGAACAGGCCAATGGCTAGTAAACCGGCTCCCGCCAACCAGGTATAGTCAATGCGGTTCAAAAATACTTGGGCCGGGACCGTGGTTAAAAAGGCCACCGGAATAACAAAGGTAAAAAAGATGCGAAAGGCAGGTGGATAGGCCACGATGGGGAATCTTCCCGCCTCTAAAAAGTTGCGCAGGACCTCTGTGACGTTATAGATTTTGACAAACCAAATGCTGGTGGCACCCAATATAAACCACAGGCTGTACAAACTCAGAAACCCCAGGGTGAGGGGAATGACAGCGGCCAGGTAATTGCCTAACCCCAACCCCAGCTGATGCCCTGCGTAGGCCACCATGGTCGCCCCTAGCACCAAGTCGGGAAATCCCCACGGTGAGAGGGTGCGGGTTGATAGCCAAAACTGCGAGCTAATGGGTTTGAGGAGTACAAAGTCGAGGGTGCCTGCCTGCACATGTTTCACAATGCGGCTGAGGTTGGGGCTCAAAAATGTGGCGGCAAAACCTTGGAGTAGGGTGAACACCCCCAACACCACCAGGGCCTCTTGCCATGACCAGTCTTGGAACCCATAGCCGGTGCGATAGAACAAAAATAAGCCAAATAAATTGCCACCCAAGGCCGTAAGGCTACTGAGGGTGGCAATGACAAAGTTTAAACGGTATTCAAGTTCAGCTGCGATCGCAACTTCCCAAAACAGCCGCAACACTCTCAAATACCGTTGCACGGCCACCAGCTCCAAGTCATCAGCCCCATGGTACCAATACGGGCCGAAAGCAATCGTGAATATTGGGTTTCAGTACACGTCAGGCTGGCTATGTTGGGCCTATACCTAAACTCAACATAGCCAGCCCTCAACCTTCAACATTAAACAGATTGCTGACCATCTACATAACGCTTGAGTTCACCTTGCAAACGATAGCGGGCGCGGGCAATGCGAGACTTAACGGTGCCTAAGGAAACCCCGGTAATCTCTGCAATCTCGTCATAGGGCAAGCCCTGAATTTCTCTCAAGACGATTGTGGTGCGAAATACTTCAGGCAGTTCTGCAATGGCAGACTGCAAACGATCATAAAATTCGTGGGTCATCATGGTATCCACAGGGCTAGGCTCTTCCGATGCGATCTCCCAATCAACCTGACCATCATCTAAATGACGCGGCGCATCCAAGGACAGCGTGCCAGCGTGACGCTTACGCTTACGCAATTCGTCGTAAAACAAATTGGTGGTGATGCGACTCATCCAGCCTTTAAATTTCACCGGTGCCTGTAAGCGATACAAGTTGCGATAGACGCGAATCCAAACCTCTTGAGCTAGATCGGCCCGATCAGACCAATCGGGAGCAAGATGATATAGCTGACGATCGACATGGGACTTGTAGCGGCGCATCAGCTCTGAAAACGGTGCCGGTTCAGGGTAGCGATGACACTGACACACATTAATTAATTCGGCTAAATCCAGTTGGTTAAGTTGCTCAGCAGCCAGCTTTTGACTATTGGTCTGAACTGTTGAGAACGGAGAAATTTTGGCAATAGAATTAAGAGCTTCAGTAGATAAAGAGCGCGCGTCAAGTTGAATAGTAGTCATCATAAAAACAATTCAGGAAGTTGTTTAATACCGAGATTGAAGAAACTAGGTATTACACCTAGATTTAGTCAACAAGAATGACCGTAAGAATAAGGTTGGCAGAACAAGTAACCCCATGGGAATCACTGAGATTGCTCACCATTTTAATCAAAGCCACTTCAAGTAAGCATCAGCCATGTAACCGAGCATATTCACTGGGGGGAATTGCTTACTACTACTGTAGTCGGAACCCCATGGACAGTCCGTAAAGTGTTAGTTAAGAGATACGCGATAAACGCTTTTATTTAGTAGAAAAATTCAATTCACCGGTGAAAATATGGAGGCCATGAAGAGAATTGAATTTGATTTAAAGCTATTACCTTTACCCCACATATTAACTTTGCATAGGCATAGGCAAATTCATATGTTCTACATATACTTAAGTACCTAGATGTATAGTTTAAAATTGTCTATCTAAGCGCCCATCCCTGAGTAGCGTTTTAATCCCCGTCGCCACAGCCAGCGGTTAAGGCCCCAAAAGAAAACACACCACAGGAGCGTGGTCACCATACTTTGGCCAATGTTGACGGGCAGGCCAACGATCAGACTGGCCGGCACATAGATCAAGTAGGGAAATGGCGTCCAAAACACCGCCGCCCGAACCGTTTCAGGGAATAAGGCCAGCGGGGCTACCATGCCGGAAAAAAATGTGTAAAGCAAAAAGGAAAACTGCTCAATGGCCGTTGCCCGCTCTACCCAAAAGGCCACCATGGCAGAGGTATATTGCATCAAAAAGCGGAGGCAAAAGGCCAAACAAATTGCTCCAAGACTCCATAACAGGTGGGCAGGGGCTTGGCGAGCTTCAGGATATAGCCAGAGACAGAGTCCGACTAAAGCAACAATAAAAGGAAGTCTGGCCAGCCGCTCGGCTAAATGGGACAAAAAGTGACGCCAGCCTGGGTCCAGGGGCTGCAACAGCAGGGGCGAGAGCTTACCTTCTAAGACTTCCCGCTCAAAGTCCCAAATGACCCAAACAACGGTGAGCTGTCTGACCACAAAAACAGCCAGAAAGTAACGCACTATTTGATCGGGTGTGAGCTCAAACTGTCCACTGCGAGCGGCTTCTTGCCACAGGCCTAGCAAAATTAAGGGAAACGAACCGGAGAGCACCCAAAACATGAGCTCGGCCCGGTACTCAATCATGTAGGCATAGTAAACCGACAACAACGTCGGGATTACTCGCAAGGGACGCTGAAGACAACGGGGTAGGGGCATCGCTACGGAACCTTAAAGTGCTGGAAAGCAGTTTAGTTGGTTATGCTAACAGTAGGTGAAAGGGGGTAGGGCAATGCTAAGGATTTCAAACCAGGTGGCGATTCCTGAGGGTGAGATTGAGTTGCAGGCGGTGCGATCGCAAGGCGCAGGCGGCCAAAATGTAAACAAAGTAGCCACTGCCATCCATCTTCGCTTCAATATCCCAGCCTCATCTTTACCAGAACGCTACAAAACCCGATTACTCGCCCTAAACGATAGCCGCATTACAAAAGACGGCGTCATCCATATCAAATCCCAAACTCACCGCACCCAGCTCCGCAATAAAACCGATGCCCTAGAGCGACTCCAGCAACTGATTCAGGCAGCCATCGTCATACCCAAAAAACGAAAACCCACCAAACCCAGCAAAGCCGCAAAAAAAAGACGTCTCGACAGCAAAACCAAACGCAGTCGACAAAAAGAATCACGGGGTCGCGTCCGTTATGAAGACGATTAGCATCACGCTAACTCTGGGTGGAAGTACTCATAAATCTGTTGAGCTAACTGAGGCCCAATGCCCGACACCGTCGTCAACCGATCTACACTCGCCTCACGGATATAATCAATCGAACGAAACTCAGCCAGCAAAACCTTTTGCCGATGGTGACCCAGCCCCGGAATTTCACTTAAACGGGAACGCCGCATCCGATCCGTACGTTTTTTACGATGGAAACTAACCGCAAAACGGTGGGCCTCATCCCGCAAACGACGCAGCAATTGCACCCCCGGCTGTTCTGAGTCCGTAGGCAATGGAATCGACTCCCCAGGCAAAAAGATTTCCTCGCGCTTCTTCGCCAAACTCACCACATTTAGCTCACTCAGCAAGTTCAGTTCCTTGAGCACCGCCACCACCGCCGACAGCTGCCCCTTACCCCCATCAATCATCACCAAATCTGGCCAGTCCGAGTTACCAACACGTTCCTTAGACGGATCGTCCGCATACTTACGAAACCGCCGCCGAATGACCTCCGCCATACTGGCAAAGTCATCGGAATGACCGCTAGTTACCTTAGGATTTTTAATCTTGTAATGGCGATAGTGCTGCTTAGCAGGCAAACCATCCACAAACACCACCTGGGACGCCACCGCATCAGAACCTTGAATGTGGGAAATATCGTACCCCTCAATGCGTTTAGGCTGTCCCGGCAGATCCACAATCTCAGCCAAATCCTGCATGGCCTGATTATTCCGATCCGCAAACCGCTGGGTACGGGCCAGCTCATACTGGGCATTACGCTCCACCATTTCCACCAGTTCAGCCTTCGTCTGGCGCTGGGGGACTTCGATCGTCACCTTGCGCCCCCTCTGCTGGGTGAGAAATTCAGCCAAAATATCTGCTTCTGGCAACGGATGCTGCACCATAATCTCACTGGGAATTTCCACCGCATCCACCTTAGGGTAATGCTCCTCTAGCACCCGCTGAAGGATTTGCCCCGGTGTTCCCGACTCAGTCTCCGCCACAAACCCCAAACGCCCCACTAAACGCCCCGCTCGGATCTGAAACAACTGAATACAGGTGTGCTGATCGTCTCCAGACAGGGCAATGGCATCCCGCGAAATCGTGTCATCGGGCAGCGCTACTTTTTGATGGGCACTGAGGGTTTGCAACCCACGAATTTGATCTCGCAAACGAGCCGCCTGCTCAAAGTTGAGCTTTTCAGCCGCCTTCTCCATCTGAGCGACCAAGATCGACTCTAGTTCATGCCCCCGTCCCTGAAAAACCATGGCCACCTTCTGGATAATCCGATGGTAGTCATCCGGCGTAATCAGCGCCTGACACACCCCAGGACATTGACCAATGTCATAATTCAAGCAAGGACGATCCCGAAACAACGGTTGGCGTCGTTGTCGCAGCGGAAAGATTTTCTTAGCAATGTGGAGTGTTCGACGCAGCAACCCCGTATCCACATAGGGACCGTAATAGCGATCTTTCTTAGTCTTCTTACGCCGCTTCCGGGTAATAAAAATCCTAGGGTAGTCCTCGGACCAGGTAATGCACAGGTAAGGATATTTTTTATCATCCTTAAGCAGCACATTAAAGTAAGGCTGATGCTGCTTAATTAGATTGGCCTCTAAAGCCAGGGCCTCCGCCTCGGTGTCCGTGACAATAAACTCAATATCGACCACCTGGGTCACCATCACCGCGATGCGGGGCGCATGGTGATTTGAGTCCCTAAAGTAGGAGCGCACACGATTGCGCAGGCTTTTTGACTTACCGATATAGAGAATTTGATCATCCCCATCGCGCATAAAATAAACGCCTGGTTCCTGGGGAATTTCCTTAAGTCGAGCGTCCAAACGCTCAGGGTCCTTAAGCAGTGTCATTGCAGCAGCGGCAGAAGGCACTAACAGTCTTTCCTGTCCGGGTGGTATGTTTCCATTTTGCATAGAAATCCTCCCCCCATCGCAGAATATAGGCCTTCCTAAGAGAAATTTAAGGTTCTAACCAAAATGAATTAATGGAGCCTATCCCCCATCGTTAGAACATCCTTAACAAACCCTGCTGCCCCACCAACACTTCGCGC
>CALHGI010000470.1 GCA_938029995.1 uncultured cyanobacterium
TTGAACGACAGAGTACCAAAAGATTCAGGATGCTTGATGGCATCATTAACAGTCTCCAGACTCTGTCGAAGTTCCTCTAAAGACTGAGTTTCTATTTGATTTTTGCTTAAACCAAGCTCTCTTAGCTGAGTTTCGAAGTAGAGTCGTGCTTGTTCGTCAACAGATTCAGTTATTGGTTTGACTCTCGTTGCTGATTCTCTAAATCCCATAATTCATGCAGTCATATTTGGAGCCGAAATTATACTTTGGTTGAAAGCAGTTTAAGATACCTAACTCTTTATTAGAGGGAAACTTTCCACCTATCTACCCCATACGGGTGATTAGGTGGAAATACGTCAGCCTAATCTGCCAATCTGGGTGATTATGTGGAAAGTTTCAGTATAATCATCCCGCCTATATTCGACTGATGGTACTTAGAATTTATTTATCATCCGGTTCTCTATCTTGATTCCATGGCACCGCCTGAGCCTCACCCTAGAAATTGCTCGACAATGACGCGATATATCTGAATTTCGCTGATTCAATCATCCCGAGGATCAGCAGCGCCACAAATCTTAAGTAGGTTTATACTTTCCTCCCTTGGCGGGGTCTGACCAGTCACACAAATACTCCTTCGTATCAGCCACATACTGGTTCCAGGGCAAGGGCGCAACAGGTTCATCCGTGGTTAAAACAATGTCAAACAGGCCATCCGCCCGCACTTGTCCAATCCGCACTGTTTTAGAAAGGTGATGGTTGGCATTCATGGTCACCGGCCCTCCCGGAGCCTCAAATGTTTGGCCATAGGCCGCTTTGCGCACCGCTGGAATGTCAGTGGTGCCCGCCTGCTCCACCGCTTGCTTCCATAGATACACCGCCACATAGGCAGCCTCCACAGGGGCATTGGTGACCCGATTCACACCGTATTTAGCCTTAAAAGCCTTTACCCACTCACTGTTAACATCACTCTCTATGGTTTCGAAATAATTCCAAGCGGCATAATGTCCCTTGAGCAGTACGGGACCAATGACAGCCACATCCTCTTCAGAAATACTCACGGACATGACGGGGTATTTATCAGGCCCCATTTTTGCCCGCTTAAGTTGTTCAAAGAAGGCGCTATTAGTGTCGTAACTATCGAAGCTATTAACAATTACGCCGCCCTCGGGCATGTCAGTTTTGATTTTTGTGATGATGGGGGGGACTTCGGTACTGCCAAATGGCAGGTATTCTTCACCCACCGTGCTGCCCCCCTGCACCTGCAGCTGTTCTTTGATGATGGCATTAACAATGCGGGGAAAAGCATCGTCAGCACCGACTAAAAAGAAGTTCTGACCTTTATTTTCTAGGAGCCAATCTACCGCAGGTTCAATCTGTTGGTTGGGAGTTGTTCCGGTGTAAAAAATGTTTCTAGAACATTCTTGCCCTTCGTAACGAACGGGGTACCACAGCATGTGGTCCTTGGCTTCGACGACGGGACGCACTTCTTTACGACTGCTGGAGGTCCAGCAACCAAAAATGGCGACGACCTGTTCTTCGTCAATTAGCTCTTTTGCCTTCTCAACAAAGGTATCGACATCGGAAGCACCATCTTTCTTAACAAATTCAATTTGTTTACCCAACACCCCACCAGCAGCGTTGATTTCTTGGATCGCCAGTTCTTCCGCATCGGCTAAGGTGGCTTCCATAATGGCCATGGGGCCACTGAGGGAATGGAGCAGCCCCACCTTAATGGTGTCGTCTGCTGGGGCAGAACTTTCCACGTCTGGGGTGGAGGGAATGGTTTCAGCCGGTGGTTTAGCACCACCACAGGCTTTGAGCACCAGGCTCGTACCCACGGTAGTTGAGCCATACAGCAAAAACTGACGTCTATTAATCCTCGTCATTGGGCATTCCTTGTCGTTAACTATGGGATCGTCTCTATGGGATGGTCTATCGGGGACAGAGGTTAGAACCGTGATGGCGGAGCCGGTGCCTAGGCGGGCACGGGCAAACGGCCCTGAAACTAAATAACGGTAGGTGCCTAGGTGGGTACGGGCAAACGGCCCTGAAACTGGATAAACTGCTGAATGGTTTCTAACCCTTGGGTGGCCTTGAGATTTGTAAATACAAAGGGTTTGTCCCCTCGCATGGTCTTGGTGTCGCGCTCCATGACACCGAGGTCGGCACCCACCATGGGGGCCAGGTCAATTTTATTAATCACGAGTAAATCTGACTTGGTAATGCCTGGGCCGCCCTTGCGGGGGATTTTATCGCCAGCGGCCACGTCGATGACGTACAAGGTGAGATCCACTAGCTCGGGGCTAAAGGTGGCGGCCAGATTATCACCGCCGCTTTCGACAAAGATTAAGTTTAGGTCAATAAACCGGGCTTCTAAATCTTCGATGGCCACCAGATTGAGGGAGGCATCTTCGCGGATGGCGGTGTGGGGGCAGCCACCGGTCTCGACACCGACGATGCGGCTATGGTCTAGCAGGGCTTGGCTGCGCACTAAAAATTGGGCGTCTTCTTGGGTGTAAATGTCGTTGGTGACCACGGCGATGGAATACATTTCGCGCATGGATTTACAAAGGGCATCCACAAGGGCCGTTTTACCAGAGCCCACGGGACCGGCAACACCGACGCGGTAGGGGGAGGAGGTCATGGTAGAGCAATTTAATCTGTGTAGGTGGCCCATCTGTTTATGGGCCGATACGTTAGGTCTGTTACACGTTCTAAGATACAGGGGTAGGCTATGTCCACCCCCTAACGGACAGTAAGTAATGGAGAACCGGCGTGGTTGATTGGCGTAGAAGGCGGTGCTTGCCGCTGGTGGGACTATGTTGTCTGTTGCTGGCCTGTAGCACCCCGGCGGAGACGGGTGATGCTGCGGAGCCTGGGGCTCCAGGGACGAGCCTGATGGAAACCGAAGCCACTGAGACCGAAACCACTGAGACCGAAGCCACTGAAACCGGCCCATCGTCAGTGACGCCTACGGCATCGCCTGATATCACCCCTGATATCACCTTAGAACCTGACTCCATCGCAGCTGATTCTTCCGACATGCTTACTGGCCCTGGTCAAGTGCTTCCCATTACGGCCCAAGCGACCATGGGGGATGAAATCTTTGAGCTGGAGGTGGCTCAGACAGCCCGGCAGCAGCAGCTAGGACTGATGCACCGTAAGGCTTTACCGGATAACCGGGGGATGTTATTTCCCTTTAGTCCCGCCCGCCCGGTGAGTTTTTGGATGAAAAATGTGCCGGTGGGGCTGGATATGGTGTTTGTGTATCAAGGACAGGTGCAGGGCATTGCCGAAGCGCCGCCCTGTGAGGCCGATCCCTGTCCCACCTATGGACCAGGCAGGTTACTGGTGGACCATGTGATTGAGCTGCGCATTGGTCGGGCGGCGGAGCTGGGCTTAGGGGCAGGGGATCGGGTGGAGATTCGGTATTTGGAAGAGTAGGGTTCGACTTCGCTCACCCTACATTGGCTCCGCTCACCCTACATTGGCTCCTCTAGCCGGGCTTCGGCTTCGCTCAGCCCTCGGGGGATCCCCGATAGCTGAGCGGAGTCGAACAATCCGGTAGTTGAGCGGAGTCGTTCGCGTAGCGTCTCCAGAGGAGATAGCTACCGCAATACCTGGCTGGCGGCTGACACGCCGCTGCCGGGGGTAAAGCCTTCGTAGCCGAGGCTTTGTAGGGTGGTTTCTAGGGCGGCAATGGTGGTGAGAATGTCGCGATCGCAAACAAACCCTAAATGGCCAATCCTAAAGATCTTGCCCTTCAGATGGTCCTGACCGCCCGCCAAGGCAATATCAAACTGCTTGCGCATGGTGGAACGAATATCCTCGGCACTCACCAAGGTATCGGGGATCACCGACGTCACCGCAG
>CALHGI010000471.1 GCA_938029995.1 uncultured cyanobacterium
TTAATGTTTCCCAATGCCGAAACTGGGATGATTTATATAACCTTTATTGGTGCATTTTTTCCCATTTTAATCAGTACGGTTCAGGCAGTGGAAAACATTTTGCATGACATTGTACTGATCCGAGTGGGGCAATGTCTGGGGGCCAGTCAGTGGCATGTGTTTAAAGATATTGTCATACCGGGGGCCCTACCGGGAATCGCAGGCGGATTAACCATTGGCATGGGCAACGCTTGGTTTTGTCTGGTCACAGCCGAGATTTTAGCTGGTCGATATGGGGTGGGCTATGTTACCTGGGAATCCTATGTCACCTCTAACTACCCCCCCATTGTGATGGGCATGTTGCTAATTGGGTTAATGGGAGCTTTTAGTTCTTGGGCCGTTGGGCGTGGCACATCAGCATTAATGCCCTGGCGTGTGATTAAGAAACAGGATGCATAAATTATCAGGATTGCCCCCCCATGAGACGAGAGACGTTAACCTCATCACCTGCGACAGAATCAAAACCTAAGGGCTCTGTCAATGTGGAAGGAATTTCGATGATCTTTAGCCGCCAGGGTCACTCAACCCAGGTCCTAGAGTCGATCAATCTACAAATTAAGCCAGGAGAACTGGTATGTCTGCTAGGTCCGTCAGGGTGCGGTAAGTCCACCCTGCTAAACATCATTGCGGGTTTTGTGAAGCCGACGGCTGGCTATGTGATGGTGGATCAAAAGCAGGTTAAGAAACCAGGCGCGGATCGAGGGTTTGTCTTTCAGCAGTATTCTTTACTGCCTTGGAAAACCACGTTTCAGAATGTTGAGTTTGGCCTAAAGATCAAAGGTATCCCCAAATCCGAACGGGAGGATATGGTGGGGGAATATCTGAATTTGGTGGGGCTAGGAAAATATCGCAATGCTTATCCAAGTCAGCTGTCTGGGGGCATGCAACAGCGGGCCAGTATTGTCAGAGCATTGGTTAATTCACCGTCGGTATTATTGATGGATGAGCCATTTGCCGCCCTAGATGCCCAGACTCGCCACATGATGCAAGAATTATTGCTCAATATCTGGAGTACCTTAAAAACCACGGTTATTTTTGTCACCCATGACATTGAAGAGGCGATCTTTCTAGGGGATCGAATTTTTGTGATGGGGGTGCAACCAGGTCGAATAAAAGCAGAGATAGATATTCCGCTGGAGAGACCGCGCCATGTTGACGATATGCTGAGTCCCAAATTCACCCAGATTAATCGCCAAGTGTTTGAGCTCATTAGGGAAGAAACGCTTAAGAGTATGGAAAATCTCTAGGAGCATAGACCCATGGGGGAATCTTGCGTTCAGAGGCAGAAAAATATGACTCTTTTACGGCGCTTTGAATTGGATATTGCTCTACCCAAAGGGATTGGCGATTATCAGTAGGGTGAAGAATTGAACCTACTGATAACAGACCTAAATTGCCGATGTCTTTAGTTGTGCAAAAAACAACAAAATTAACTAGTTAAACTAGCAAGATTAAGGGTCATCAAAGATAAAATTAAGTCTATTTTTTAATGGATCCACCCAGCTTAAACAAAAATATTTCTCCTGGAAACCCAACTAAGTTTTTATTCGGCTCAGCTCGTTGGCTAAATACGCTGCATGGCATATTCTTTGTGAGTCTTTTTAGCTTAGCGTCGTATCATGTAGCTTCATTTGAAAGTATGAAGAGCCTGAGAATAAGTCCGGTGATTATCGGACTTATTTTAGGAGCCATCTACGCTAATAGTTTTGGCAAAGATTTGCCACCGGAATGGATGCCGGGGATTGGGTTTTGCAAGGATAAGATCCTGAATGTCGCCATTATATTTTATGGTGTTAAATTGACTTTTCAGGATTTATTTCAGGTGGGATTAGGTGGTTTTTTGGCATCTATCTTTATTGTTATAAGTACATTTATTGTTGCCTTTTTACTCGGAAAATATTTCTTCAAGTTAGATTTTGAACTATCCCTTTTGATCGCCGCTGGCAGCTCCATTTGTGGCTCAGCCGCTATATTAGCCACGAGTTCAATTTTGAAGAGTAAATCCTATAAAAATAGTGTTGCTGTAGCGATTACATTTCTATTTGGCACAGCTGGCATGTTACTTTTTCCTTTGGTTTATCGGCTGGGATGGTTGCCCATTAATGAAGACATTTTCGGGATTCTTCTGGGCGCAACGCTTCCCTCCGTCGGCAATGTAGCCGCAGCAGGGGCCGCTATTTCTGAGGCAGTGGCCCAAAATGCCATCATCATAAAAATGATCCGGGTCATGATGTTGGTTCCTTTTTTACTGCTTTTGGGGGTATTTGCCTCGAAAAAAAAGCATACCGGGGGAGACTATGACCGGCCCATGAATGTCCAACGAAAAAGTCAGGTGATTATCCCTTGGTTTGCCATTCTTTTCATGGTCACGATTGCTATGAATTCATGGTTACAGCCTCCCCTTGAGGTTGTTAACGCCATTAACCATGGGGATAAATTTTGTTTGACCATGGCAATGACGGCTTTAGGTCTGGAAACCAGTTCACATAAAATGCAGGGAGTTGGTCTGAAACCCATGTACTTGGGCTTTGGTGTCTCACTCTGGCTGGTGGCGGCTGGCTTATTAATTGTTCATTTTATTGGGTGATGACTAGTATGATTCAGGATTTGACCATTAATTGCTAAAAAGAATCGATGGCGGTGGCCAAAAACTCTGGCTGAATCCAGGTATTCATATCAATGTCACCCAATTGTTCATTGCCTGGAATGGTCTTGAGTTGCCTAATGTGGTCTGTAATCCAGTCCATACGAATCTGGGTCTCTGGGAAAAAGAGGCCGGAGCGATTAGATTGTTGGTAATCCAGGGTTTTAGCCACAATTTCAGGATCTAGCCTGACCCAATTGCTGACTAGGGAAAGGGCGCTAGGTGTTGTGACGTACCAATGTTGGGCTGCGATCAAGGCCTTTAGATAGGCAACGACAATATCGGGATGCTGCTCCGCAAATGCGTCCCTCACCACAATGCCATGAAACGTTGGGAGGCCGGTGACATCAGGGACATCAACTAAACGGCGAAACCGTCCCTGGTGACTGGCAATGTCGTGGAGGGGGGCAAAGTAGGCATAGCCATCGGCGACGGCGTTTTGTGGGGTGAGTCGATTGATGCTCAGGTTATCAATCGAGGATAGGGTCACATCGTGCAACAGGTTTGCCTGGGACAGGGTGCGCATCACCATGCCATGGGCTGATGAGGCA
>CALHGI010000472.1 GCA_938029995.1 uncultured cyanobacterium
GTATCATTACGGTCCATGCCCTCAAGAATGCGCTGATTCCCGTCATCACTATCCTTGGGTTAACCTTCGCCTCCTTGCTAGGGGGAACCGTGTTAACCGAAGTCACCTTTTCCTGGCCAGGGTTAGCCAATCGTTTCTTCGAAGCCATTTCTCAGCGAGACTACGAAGTGGTGCAGGGACTCATGACATTTTTTGGCACCATTGTCGCCCTGGTGAGTATCGCCATCGATATCCTCAATGCCTATGTAGACCCCAGAATTCGCTACTGACGGCACCTTAGCCCTGTCAAGTGTGTCTGAGCATTGTTTTATACAAATGTATAATGCAAAACATTGAGTTTTGTAATATCCTAGAAATTACCCCTTGATTTGCCAAGCGGTAGCAGATTTATGCGTTTGAGCAATGCATGCCTTTAGTAAGTTCATGGCCCTAGTCCCAAATCGTCAGGTGTCCTTATCAAAGCTGGCCCGACGGTTGTGGAACGGCACTATAGTTCCGCGATTCCAATCCTGCACAATGGGGATAGTGGTCTTGCTTTTGGCAGTTAGTTTAGGCAGTGACCTGACTCCAGTATCGAAAATCGTCCCATCCCAGCCTTCGGAACCCACTCAGCATCAGTCTTTCCAGGCCGCCCCATCTCAAGCTGGCACTGCGGAGGCACTGCTGCATCCAAAATCCGTCAAACGAGTCGCCCTCACAGATCACTATCTGACCAACCACCATCTGACAGCTGCCCACTTCTATAGCCATCGTTCCTTAGGGACCTTGTCTGCTGAACCTGGCGAAACCTCTAAGCAAGGCTAGACCATCACGTTTTTCTGCACGGGGAATTGCCCTAATTTTTCCTGCTGAAGCTATGATTAGTGAGGTCTTGAGTATAGATTAGATGTCTCCTAATTTTGGCTATACAACCTGGATGGCTTGGCGACAGTTTCTCTGTTGCTGTGCGACGGCCAGTATTTTTTTATCTTTACCCATTTCTCCTGCTTCAGCGCAATCGCAAGACTGTGGCCTTTTAGTATCTACTCAAGATTTAAATACCTTTGAAGGTCGAGATGGCAGAACCGTCATCGGGCAATTAAGACGACGTCCCTACGTTGTGGTTTTAACCCACGATCTGCATGAAAATTTGCCTGTGATCCGATCCTGTGTGCCCGATGCATTTTTGACATCGTCAAGATTGGGCAGTTATATCCACATTGCTTCTTTTGATAGTTATGGGGATGCCAAGACCTTGGGGATAAACCTCACAAAGGCTTTGGACCTTAGGGTGCGAGTTGTGCATCTCAATCGTCTTAGGCAATAGTTTTAGTCCGTAGATCTAGATAGCGTTGCTGACATCGTGCTCGATTTCTAGGTTCGTAGGCTAGGATGTCCTCCCCATAATATTTCCGCCAAATCGCTTGAACCCCCACGCAAATTTAATGACCATGGGGAGAATCACTTAAGAGGCATGCCATGATTGCAATATTAATCTGTGTACCTAATGTATGGAAGGGCCTGTAGATTATGGTTAGGCTAAATCGCACTACATTGTCTCGCAAACGGTTCCTTTTGTTATTAGGATCAGCGTTTACGGCCATGGGCGTCTCAAGTAAGACGTCTGCCCGCCCCCTATCCGTACGGGTCAATCGATGGCTAGAACTACGCAATTACAGCGGAACGGTTGACTATCTGCAAAATGGTCAGTGGCGTCGAGCACAAAGTGGACAGCGATTAGGCTCTGTTGGTCAAGGGGTACGGACGGGCTATGGCTCTCTCGCCCGCTTGGCCGTTGATACGGGTATTGGGTTTGTCAGCGTTTCTGAGAATACTGATCTTAGGGTTACCCAGCTATATACGACTCAGCGGGGTGGCAAGGTAACTGAGTTAAATGTCAGTCGTGGTCAAGCCAGAATGTTTGTCAGGCCTTTTACCAATCCAGATTCACGGTTTGAAATACGTACGCCCTCCGGTGTAAATGGTGTCCGGGGCACTGACTTTGGGGTCGTTACTCAACCCAGTGGTCGGTCTGCATTAGCCGTGCTTGAGGGCAGTGTTGCCTCTTCTGCCCAAGGTCAATCCGTAGCCGTGGAGGCTAATTATCAAAATTTGATCTTCCCTGGCGAGCCTCCATCTGCTCCAGAGCCACTCGTAGATGATCCAAGTATTGATGTGCAGAGATTAGATCGCCAAAACCGGCATGAAGATCAAACCATGGTGCTATTGGAGGGACAGACCTCGCCTTACAACCTCTTCATTGTTGAAGGTGAGACTCAAAATACTGGTCGTGAGGGCGACTTTTCCATAGTAGTACCCTTACCCCTGAACGAAGTTATTGAAGCAAAGGTTATTACTCCCTCAGGGACAGTAAAACTCTATGATTTGGTTGTTCCCTAATTGGCGGAATCGTTTACAGAAATGCGAGCCCTTTCTTCCCGGTTTACTGGTGAGTGGGTTTGTTGTATCCCTTTCCTATTTGGGTCTGATCAAACCACTTGAAAACATTGCTGGAGATGTTCTAACTCAATTCCGTGGTGAGAGGCCGTGGAATGACGAACTTATTTTAATTGGCGTTGATAATCGTACGTTTGATAAGTTGGGACAATATCCATTGTCCCGCTCTTATTATGTGGATTTGCTAGAGTTTTTGGTTGAGAGTGACAATCGAGTTGTTGCTTTTGATGTTTTGATGCCAGAATCCTCGGAGGAGGATGGTGCATTAGCCCAGATGATGGCTATACACAATGGTGTTGTTCTAGCTGAGACCATTGTAGAAAACGGTAAAATACTGAAGGCTAATGATCTGCTGTATAACAATGCGATCTCCAGCGGTCATATTGATGACTACAGTGATGATTTTGATGGGGTTACTCGACGCCACAAAGTTTATATCAATAACAGTCGCTCGTTAGCGGGGGCAACGGCTGAAGCCTATAGTCTTACGACGGATATTTTGACTATTCCTCCTTTGGAAAAAGGAGAGATGTTACTGAATTGGCCTGGGCCCGTATCAGAGCTTCCTTTTATCAGTTTCATTGATGTTATACAAGGAAAAATTCCTTCTAAGACATTTAAAAATAAAATTGTTATTGTCGGAGATACAGCAACAGGTCTGGATCGATGGATTCGTACACCGTTTGATAAAGATACGCCGGTGGAGGGTGTCTATGTCTATGCGGCAGCTCTACATAATTTGCTAGAACAAAACTGGTTGAGAACGGTACCCCAGCCTGTGGTGGCTTTTCTCTTGCTGGTTCTCGGTCCTATCATTAGCTGGAAGTTGCAGGGGCGATCTTTTCTAAACCAGGTTGCCATTGGCATTATTGGGATTGTTAGCTGGCTAATAATATGTTGGATTGCAATTTATCAGAGTTATATCCTACCGGTGGCTGCTCCGATTTTGCTGCTGGGTCTGACTGAAAGTTTGATTGTCTTTACCGATCGTTTACGCAGTAGTGCCATACTGCAGGCTCGAAATGAGTTTCTAGGTACCATGAGCCATGAGTTGCGGACGCCACTCAATGCCATTATTGGTATTTCTGAGATGATGCAGGAAACCCATCTCGATCCTAGACAACGGGAATTTAGTGACACTATTCAAAATAGTAGTCAGGCACTGTTGGCATTGATTAATGATGTGCTTGACTTTTCTAAAATTGAGGCGGGGCGCTTGGTTTTGGAAGAGCATTCTGTCAATCTGCGTAATTCCATTGAAGAGAGTTTAGATATTGTCTCTACTCGGGCTGTGAATAAACCGTTGGACTTAGTCTATATGGTTGATCCTGAGACGCCACCGGTTGTGATTAGCGATCCGATTCGATTGCGGCAAATTCTACTCAACTTGTTGAGTAATGCGGTGAAGTTTACGGAGGAAGGCGAGGTTGCTTTGATTGTAGAACCCGTCTCTAATGAGGAGCTAGGGGCTCCGGTGACTCGCTGGACCCATTCCACAGAGAAGTCCGTATTGTTACTCTTTGCAGTGCGAGATACGGGTATTGGTATTCCAGAAGATCGGATTGCTCAAATTTTTGAGCCGTTTCGACAGGCGAGTACGTCTACGACCCGCAAGTATGGTGGTACCGGTTTAGGGTTAACGATTAGCAAACGCTTGGCTGAAACCATGGGGGGTCGCTTGTGGGTTGAAAGTGAGCTCAACCAGGGCAGTACCTTTTTCTTTACCATTCGCGCCCAGGTTGATCCAGTGACGGTGCCAGCCGGTCCGCCTGAATCTCTTGCTGTCTGGGCTCAGCAACGGATATTAGTGATCGATAAAAATCACACCCGTCGTACGGGATTGACCTGGCAGCTAGAGGCTTTGAATATTGAACCGATGTTTACTCGGAGTGTGGCGGAAGCGCTACTGCTCATCCAGCAAGGTCAACAGTTTGATGGTGTGATTTTAGATGCTGCCATTACTAAAATCGATAGTATGAGTGCCATTGAATCGTTGCGGCAGGCCATGGATAAGTCGACGCTGCCCATGATTGTTCTGGCTGACATCAACGAAAATCTCGGCAACCATGAGCGAGCTGACCTGGCAATTGTTTGGAAGCCTGTCAAGCAAGCCGCGCTCTATAGGGCGTTGGCGCAAATTCACCCACAACAGGTCCTATCATCTGCTGCGACTTCTTTCCCGGAGACATCCCATGGTGATGATGATTCTGAAGAGGAGATGGTGCGTTGGAAGGTCTTGATTGCGGACGATAATCCAGTTAACCAGCGGGTGGCTCAACACATGTTGCAATTGTTAGGTCATGAAGCTGACATGGTAGCCAGCGGTGGAGAAGCGCTCGAAGCGGTGGAGAAGGGCAACTATGATGTGGTTTTGATGGATATGCGGATGCCGAATATGAGTGGTGTGGAAGCCACCCGCTGCATTCGGCAGCTGGGGCCAAAAATTCTCCAGCCTTGGATTATTGCGATGACGGCCAATGCTAGTTCAGAAGACCGTGACCATTGCCTGAAGGTGGGTATGAACGACTATTTGAGTAAACCTATCCGTCGTGAGAGTCTCTCTCGGACTTTGATGAACATTAATAAGTCGTCTGTGTCGATAGGGGCGAAAAACTGAAGTTTTCTGCCTATTGTTTCGGTCTATGTGATGTCTGCCGCCCATTGCTGGCCCTATGGCGTGCTAAACCATAGCAGCTCTGAAACGTTAGTTGCTTAGGAATTCACCAGCTGGCTAGAGCGCTGCTTAATTTTATGCTGTATGACTGGGGCTTCAGCTTCGGCCATGGACCGTATGCGCAACATTTTATGGAACACGTTGAACTGATACACCATGGCATTGTCCACGTCTAAGGCGGTTAACCAGCCGCTTTTGGGGTGATAGGCACCCGTGTCGATATCTAGCCAGCCAGGTCCTTTGGCAAGTTCTCCAGGTTCAATACCCGGTAGGGTAAAGGTGATGGTGTGGCCGGTGATAATAAGTTTGTCGGAGAAATAGGGTTTTGGGTGGCTATGGAAGCTGTCACGAATCCAGCAGTATTCGTGGCTGGTTTGCTCCGGGATGGTGTGTTGGGGGTTTAGGCCGGCATGGACAAGCCAGATATCGCCTAGATCCAGATAAAACGGTAGGTCTTTAATCCAATGGAGATGATCAAACAGATCGTCAACACTGGTGTAGCTAGACAGGGTAGACTGACCGCCGCTGTAGAGCCAGCCTTGGAATGCGGGCATATGGGCTTCACCATTGGGGAAAGCTTCAAGCAGCAATTGCTCGTGGTTCCCCATGACGCATTGGTGTTTATTGTGGCGCACATAGTCAATGACCTGGCGGCTTTGGGGGCCTCGATCGATCAGGTCGCCGACGAAATAAACCTGGTCTTGGTTACCGGGGTCTACTGCCTCTAACAGCTGCATTAACCCGTCATAATGGCCGTGAATGTCACCAATAAAAATACGACGGGTCATAACAGGGTTTGATGTGATGTGAATATGATGTCTACTGATTGGGGGTCAGAATCGTGGTGGGGCAAAGCATAAAGCCTTGCTATGGGACGATTATCAGAATACATGTATGTTTAGTATGCCTTTCCTCTTGTGATATACAACAGGTTGGTTAGGTGTATTTTCCAAGGCTTTAAGTAAGGTTTATGGCAGCAACAGACGTATTAAAACAAATTAGTCTGAAGATTGTCCTAAACTACAGATATGATTTTTGCGGAGTAGACGATACGGGTTGGTTGTGGACGTATCGGATGTGATCTTTAATACATCATTCTAGCTATTTTTCATCCTTTTCATCAACTACTGTCGGTATGATTTAGGGATTTTAAGCCAACAGATCTACTGTTTACCGATGGGCTTGCCCTTGGGTAAAGCCTGGGATTCAGCGGATATGTAAGGTGGTTTGTATCCTGGAGGCTATAAACTATCGACAAAATTTTATCGATAGTCGTGGTGAAGTACGACCCAGTTTACGACCAACTTCTAGCAGATGTCTGTGGTGATGCTGAATCTAGGCTGATGTCTGGCCTATGCCATGACTATCAGGCGCTAGGGGACTGCCGTCAGGCGCTTCTAGGGTGAAGCCTGCATCCCTGACCATGGCATAGTCCTGGTCGGCGCTTTGGCCACTGGTGGTGAGATAGTCGCCGACAAAAATAGAGTTGGCTGGGTAAAGGGCTAGGGGCTGTTGCGATCGCAAATGCACCTCTCGACCGCCAGCCA